>JAJDHW010000032.1 GCA_030266405.1 Methanobrevibacter sp. OttesenSCG-928-I08 | reverse complement strand
ATGTTAATTGTCATATTCAATAAAACTCAAAACTTTTGATAAATAAATTTATTAAAAATAATTCAATAATAAATTATATGAATAAAACCTATGATACTATTGGAATAAAGACATTACTTGGAGATCCTAAAAAAGCTATTAAAACTTTTTCCCCATTAGCAATAATAGCTATGTTACTTAATGCATCATATCCATTAATAGATAGTTTTTGGGTTTCAGGATTATCTGATACTTCTCTTGCAGCTATTGGTTTTATAAATCCCATTTATCTTGGAATTATTGGAATTTCAACTGGTCTTGCTCTTGGAGCAAATAGTGTAATTACAAAATATATTGGAGAGAAAAACAAAGAAAAAGCAAGTAATTCAGCTTTACATATATTATTAATAGGTATTGTATTATCAATTATTTGTACAATATTTTTAGAAGTTCTATTAGAACCAATTCTTCAATTATTAGCTGCAAAACCTGTAATAGAAAGCTCATTAAATTATGGTAGAATTTTATTTTCAGGAACATTTTTAATTATTTTTACAAATGTTTTATATGGAATTTTTAGAGCAGAAGCAAATAGTAAAAGAGCTATAAAAGTAATGTTATTTGGTGCAATATTAAATGCATTTTTAGATCCATTATTTATATATTATTTTAATTTAGGAATTAAAGGTGCTGCAATTGCAACTATTAGCTCTCTTTCAATAATAAGTTTATTACTTGTATATTTATATAGAAAAGATACCTACTTAAATTTAAGTTTTAAGGAATTTAAATATAGTAAAAACCTTCTTTTAGAAATTTCAAATATATTTATCCCTGCAAGTATTGAATATATGATTATTGCAATAACTACTGCAATTATAAACTATATTTTAATAATAAACATAGGATTAAATGGAGTAGCTATTTATACTGGAGGATGGGCTGTTGTAGAACTTATTATGACACCTACAATAGCTATTGGAACAATTATGATAATTGTTATTAGTGCTAATTTTGGAAGAAAAAACTATGAGAATATTCTAAAAACACAAGATTATGTAATTAAAATATCAATATTAATTGCAATAATATTATCAATCATAGTTTTTATAATAGCTCCATTTATATCTTATTTATTTACATATAGTGCAAATGCTGCACAAATTAGTAGTGAATTAACTTATTTTTTAAGAGTAACTTGTTTATATTACTTATTTTTACCTTTTGGAATATCTGCATCTTCATTATTTAGAGGTATTGGAAAAGGCCTAAATTCATTAATAAGTAATGTTTTTAGTAGTCTTATTTTACAAATCATTTTTGCATACATTTTCACAATAGTGTTAAATTTCGGAGAAAATGGTGTTTGGTATGGGATTATTCTTGGAAATTCTATAGGATGTTTAATTTCATTTATATGGTCCAAATATTATATTAAAAAATTAATTGATAAAAAGGGATTAATTACTCCCTATAAACAATAAGCTGTAATGAAATATAAAACAACTAGTTTTAATAGACTATAACAAAAATTATTAATCCATTAAATAAATAAGATGTTAATCATTTTTCAAATTCTTCTTTTAAATAGCTAATCATTATTGAAGCTGCTGTTAAATCAGCTGTTGTTCCTGGATTTAATTTATTTTCAAAAAGATAATCATCAAATAATTTAATTTCTTTATTAAATTTATCCCTATCATAATTTATTATATCTAAAGCCATTTCTGATACTTCTTCTGCTTTTTCAATTCCATATTTTCTAGATATTAAAGTATCTGGAACTTGAGATAAAATAGTTAAAAAAGTCATAAGTGTAGAATAATTTATTGAAGAGTCTTTTTTAAGTGAATAAAAAGTAGGATAGCCTATTTCAAATGTAACTGGCATTTTATTTGTAAGTTCATATGCAAGTGAATCCCATGAAGCAGATATATCTAAAACATCATACATAGTTTGATTATTTTTAATAAGCTCTTCTTTTGCATTAGTACTTGTAACATCATATTCATCTTGTGAACCCATTCCTCCAGCTTCTGCAATTCCGATTGCATCATAAAGATTAATTGCATCATCTACTGTAGTATTTTCAAGTAATTTACCAATATTTATTTGTAAATCATCAAAATTAGAACTAAATATTGCAGCTGAAGCTATTGGTATTATCATCATCACAATTCCAAGATTAGTATTGTTTTTAATCCACTTATCAGTTTCCCTAACACCTTTTAAAATATATTTACCTAAATTTGCCTTAGATAAATCATCTTTAAATTTTAATGTATTATCACATGATTCTTTAATAGTATCCCCAATAGCTATACCACTTATTAAAAAATCTTCAAATACCATATCATGAAAATCACGTGTTCTATGTACATTTCCAGGTTTTGGATATCCACTAACTTCTAAAACTGATGCAATTTGAGCTATTTGAGCTATTGTTTTTGAATCCATAATAAGACCTTTTTAAAGTTCATTAAGTATTAAAGGTGCGAAATTTGTAATTATTAAATCTGCTCCAGCTCTTTTAATTGAAAGTAAACTTTCAAATATAGCATCTTCTGTTAAATATCCTGTAGCTATAGCAGACATCATCATAGAATATTCTCCACTAACATTATACCCAACAAGAGGTAAATTAAAATTATTTTTAATTGTTTTAATAATATCTAAATAGGTTAAAGCAGGTTTTACCATTAAAAAGTCAGTTCCTTCCATTATATCTAATTCACATTCACGAATAGCTTCACTGTAGTTTCCTGGATCCATTTGATAAGATTTTCTGTTTCCTTTACTTGGACTAGAACAAGCTGCATCTCTAAAAGGCGCATAAAATGCAGAAGCATATTTTACAGAATAAGACATAATTAAGACATCTTGAAAATCATAATCATCTAAAACTTCTCTTATAACTCCAACCCTTCCATCCATCATATCAGAAGGAGCTACAATATCTACTCCTGCTTCAGCATGAGATAATGCAGTTTTAGCTAAATATTCAAGTGAAATATCATTTAAAACTTCAGTTCCATCATTTATTATACCGCAATGTCCATGAGAAGTATATTGGCATAGGCAAACATCACTTATCACTACTAAATCAGTTTCTTCTTTTAATTTACGAATAGCTTTTTGAACAATTCCATTTTCATCAAATGCAGGTGATCCAATTTCATCTTTTTTACTTTCATCTGGAACTCCAAAAACTATTATTGATTTTAAACCTTTAGATTCTAATTCTTTTGCAAATTTAACCCCTTCATCTAAGGAATATCTATATTCATTAGGCATAGTAGATATTTCTTCTCTTCCTTCTAATCCTTCTTTAAAAAATATAGGATAAATTAAATCTTCTTTATTTAATTTAACTTCACGAACTATGTCTCTAATATTGGAGTTTCCTCTAAGTCTTCTCATTCTTGTAATTGGAAATTGCATTTAATCACCTACTTTAAAATCAATTAATAATTTATCATTTATACCATATGGTTTTTTTGAATAATATCTTTTAGCATGTTCAACAAGTAATGCATGATATTCCTCATAATCAATCACATCACCTGTAAAATTATCTTCAATTAATGATTTAATTTTTAAATAGCTATCTTTTTCATTAATTAATCCTAAATAGGAAAATATTCGTTTTGTATATGCATCAACTATAAATTCCTTTTCTTTATATGCAAATAATAAAATAGAATCTGCAGTTTCATTTCCAATACCTTTAACTTTTAAAAGATCTTCTCTTAATGGTGTTTGCCCATTTAAATTAATATAAAATTCTGAAATATTTTTAAGATATTCTGTTTTTTGATTATAATATCCTGCTGGTTTAATAGCTTCTTTAAATTTATCTTCATTAGAATTAGCTATTTTTAGTAGTTGTTCTGCTTCAAAACCAATCAAATTTTTTAAGTTGAGTAATGCCTTCTCAACACCAACCCATGAAGTGTTTTGAGTTAAAATAGCTCCCATAATAATTTCAAATTGTTCTTTAGAATTTCTTGGAAATTCATAATTTCCTGGATGGTAACCTGTTATAGAACCTGTTTTTGTAGGATTTACACCATCATGATTAATTAAAGGCCACCATCCTTGAGGAGAATAAGTATCCATTAATTTATTATAAATTAAATTAATTTTATTTTGAATTTCATCCATATTCATACCATTATTTTTTTTTTATTCTAAAAAAGATTACATAAATAGTTAATAATAAAACTTATTCTTTTTTATTCCCCTTCAATCCTTTTAATTTCATTAATCATTTTATCAAAATCAGACACAAATGTTTTATCTTGTATAGGTCTAAATTTATAATATTCTTTTTTTGCAATTTCTTTTGCTTTATCTGAAGTAATTTTTCCTTTATCAGTTAATTCAGGCAATTGATTTAATTTTATGTAACTTATAAGAACTTCTCTCCATTGAGCCATACTTGTAGGAATATGATTTTCAGCCCTATTTTCAGCTAATGTTAAAAAACCATCAACTGTACGATTTAGTCTTTCTAATTCTATTTTATTAAGGTAATTTTTAGCTATAACTACATCACTGATTAAAATTTTTCCATTAGGATTTTTCCAACTTGTTAATCCCATATTAGATTTTTCACTATCACTCCGTTCCACTATTAATTCCGCTGCAGTTTTACCACTCACAGCATATATTAATTTATTTTGAACTGTAGCAAAAAATTCACGAGTTATTTCTGCATTAGGCTCATAATCATAACTGGTTGTATAAATATCACTTATTTTCTGATTAAAACGTCTTTCAGATGCTCTTATTTCACGAATTTGTTCTAATAATTCATCGAAATAATCTTTACCAAAACGGTTTCCATTTTTAAGTAAATCTATATCCAATACAAACCCTTTAACCATATATTCTTTTAAAATCTTATTAGACCATTTTCTAAAATGAGTGCCTTCTTTAGATCCCACTCGATATCCAACCGCAATAATAGCATCAAGATTATAAAAATACGTATTGTAATTTTTACCATCAGAACTAGTATACAAGATTTTCTTGCATACTGAATTTTTATTTAATTCATCATGATCAAAAATATTTTTCAAATGTTGCCTTATATTTTCTACAGAAACATTGAATATATCTGCCATAGTTTGTCTATTAGCCCATAATGTTTCATTTCCAATGATAAAATCTCCTTCAACAGATCCCTCAGGCCCTTTATATAATAATGTTTTAGTAATTTTGTTTTTTTTATTATTCATTTTAATTTCCCTTAGAAAAAATTTGAATACATTTATTTCTAAATCATAATATATTTAGATTAATTTTAAAATGTTTTGATTATTTGAACTTTGTTATAACATAAATTAAATCATTATTTAAAAAAATAAAATAAAAAGTTTAAAAATCATTTTTCAAATCCTATTATAGTAATATGATTAAAAATATATTTAAAATTTTACTTACACATTAAAACAAAATTAAAGAATAACAAGAATTATATTAGATAATATAATAATATATAGCCGATATTCTTCTAAATAGTTAATCAAATTTAAAATATTTGATAAAATCTATCAAAAAATATTAAATAATAATCACATCTAATAAAATAACATGCAAAAAAAATTAATACAATCTCATAAAAGCAGTTTTAAAGAAATAAAAAAATTAACACCAATTTAAAAAATCAGCCTATGAAAATAATTATGATTAATTTAACATATAAGTGAAACTATGACAAACACAACAGGAAAAATATTTAAAGTTACAAGTTTTGGTTCAAGCCACGGAAAAGCTATTGGAGCTATAATTGATGGTTGTCCTGCAAACTTAGATTTAAGTGAAGAAGACATTCAAAAAGAGCTAAATAAAAGAAAACCAGGAACAAATGACTTTACAACACCTAGAAAAGAAGAAGATAAAATTGAAATAGTTTCAGGAATTTTTAATAGAAAAACAGATGGAACACCAATAACAGGAATTGTATATAATAAAGATCATCACTCAAAAGATTATTCTAAATTTAAAGATACTCCTCGTCCAAGTCATGGTGATTTTGGATGGATGGAAAAGTATGGTAATTATGATTACAATGGTGGAGGTAGAGGTAGTGGAAGAGCTACTATTGGCCATGTAATTGGAGGAGCAATAGCTAAAAAATTACTAGAAACTAAAAATATTAAAATAATTTCCCATGTAACCCAAATTGGAAATATTAAAACAAAAAACAAAGATTTAAAAACAATAGAAGAAAATATTGAGAAAAATCCATTAAGATGTGGAGATTTAGATCTTGTTAAATCTATGGAAGATTTGATTTTAGATAAAAAAAGCAAAGGAGATTCTGTAGGAGGAGTTGTTGAGACAATAGCTATCGGAGTTCCTGCAGGTCTTGGAGAACCTGTTTTTGGAAAACTAGATGCTGATTTAGCCCAAATATTAATGGGAATAGGTTCTGTAAAAGGTGTTGAAATAGGATTAGGTTTTGAAAGTGCTAAAAAAACAGCTAGTGAAATTAATGATGAATATTATATAGAAAATAATGAAATAAAAACTTCTACAAATAATAATGGAGGAATAATTGGTGGAATAAGTAATGGAATGCCAATTGTTTGTAAAATAGCTGTTAAACCTACACCATCAATTTCAAAAGTACAAAACTCCATAAATTTAAAAAATAAGTCAAATGAAGAAATAAGTATAGAAGGTAGACACGATCCTTGTATTTGTCCAAGAATTACTGCAGTTAGTGAATCTGCAGTAGCTATTGTGCTAGCTGATCATATGTTACGTTCTGGTTTTATTCATCCATCAAATATAAATTAATTATAATATAATTATCTTTCAATAAAGTCACGAGTATAGCTAATTAATTTTTTATCTGCATTGTTTTCTTGTCTGGAAATGACTTTTTGGAAACTATTATTTTCTTGTTGTATAAATTGTCTAGCATTATTATCTTTAAGTGAAATAAATTTAGATTTAGTTGGATTACTAGTATTTATTTCTAAAGACATACCATCAAAAGCAGCTATTGTTTTTACACCAGTTTTACTTGAAATCTGTTTTGCTTCAACAACAGGATTCATATTAAGCATTTTAAGACCAAAATGAGTCATGATAGCTAAATCTGGTTTAACTTCATTAATTAACTCTGCAAAGTTATTAGAACACATATGTCCTTTAATTGCACTAGAACCGGGTCTAATTACACTAGCTATTAAAATATTAGCTCCTTTATGATAATCACTTAATTTATCAAAAAGTTTAGTATCTGCAGTATAAGATAATTTAAATCCATCATGTTCCATTTGAAAACCAACACATGTTGGATCTCCATGAACTGTTTTTGTTCCTTTTATAGTCATGTTGTCTAGAACTTTAGTTTTATTTGGACCTAAAATTAAATTTTCTGAATTTGTTTTATGGTATTTAGATACACATGGACCCCATTGTTTGAATCCTTCAAAAACACTCCTACTTCCCATTATAATACCATGTTCTTTAGTCATACCTCTAGTCATGGATTCAATTAAAACTTCAGCATCAACATAATGGTCTGTATGAGCATGTGATACGAATACTCCATCTAATTTTTTTGGATCTAATCCAAACTGATAAGATCTAACTAATCCTCCAGGACCTGGATCAACATGATAATTTTTCCCATTAAAGTCATCAATTCTAAAACCACCAGTCATCCTTCTTTGACTAATAGTAGTGAATCTTCCCCCACCTGTTCCTAAAAATGTTATTCTCATTTATAACGCCTTCTTTTAGGGCATCGTATTTATTGTTTTTTAAAAGAAGATTAGATAAGTAAATTATAAGAAATAATTAACTTTTTATTAAATAGCTAATTAAGTGCTGCATAAAATAATATCACACTTAAGATTAGCCTTATTTCTCTCTAAACATAACTTTTCATTTTCAATAATTACTTTATCACCTATATTTACATCTTCATTTTCACTAATCATTACAACTTGATCATTTGATTTTGCAAGTTGCTTCCAATTACTATCAAAAGCTTGAACATTAGAGTTTAAAGTTACAGTTAAAACATGATTGTCAATGTGAGTTACTAGTCCAATATCACCATTGGTGATGATTTTTGATGCTAATTCTATAGTTTTCTGTTGTTCCAAAAGATCTTCTTCAAGTTTTTGTCTGAATTTGATAAGTAATTTGACATCTCGATCAACAACCTCATCTAAATATTCTTGCGAAGATTCAGCGGTGAATTCAGGTTGTTTAATCATTACATCAAACTCCTTCCCAATAGATGGAGTTTGATTTGAAACTTCTCTTAATATTTCCTCAAAAATATCGCCCATATATTTTAAACTAATAGATGGTTTCCATTTTTTACTAATTTGTCTCTCAGCTAATGATTTAGTAATATTGTTCCCAAATAAAATAATAGCTTTTTCATGCTTTTCTCGGGATACTATTTCTGAACCTATCATTTCAATAATTTGATAACCCATAGTTGTTCCATAAATTCTCTTTCTTTTAGTTTCAAAAGAACCTTTAGAACTTACCTCACCTACAACTACATCTTCGATAGTTCGAAGCTTATTTGCATCATCAGTGATTTTTATAGATACTTTAAGATCATTAGCTCGTTCGTATAACTCCTCATCAGTTTTAATTTCGCCTTCATAAAGCTCTTTTTCTAATGCGTCCCTATTTGCTTGGCTACCAAAATAAGCTATTCTTCTTTTATCACTAGCCATAACACATCCTTTTTTGCCGACATAAGCTATAATTAAACTCATAAGTTGCACCATATATTATTTAAAGAAACTACGACAATATTCAAGTAAAACATTAATCAATAGTATAATTATGTATGTTTTAAAAGTATTTAAGTTTTATGAAAAAGAAAGTTAAAAAAAAGATTAAAATTTAAATTTAAATAAAAAACCTATATTATTTCAATAGGAAATTGTATTTCAGTTATCAAATCTCTTTCTTTTGTAATTTCAGGTTTATCATGATAGATATATCTTGGAATATCCATTAATTCTAATCCATTTTCATCTATAAATAGCTCTAATTTGTTTATAGAATCTGAAATATTGTCAAATGGGCCTTTATGAATTATAGATAAAACTTTTTGTTTTGGGATTTCTAAAGATACAAAAGGATATTCAGTTTCAATATCTTCTAATATATCTATTCCAAATTCAAAAATCATTTGATTATCATCATTCAAATAATTACGGCCAAAAAGAGGATTTTTACTTGTTAAATTATTTTCTTCAATATAATTTAATAATTCTGAAATTATTTCTTCCATATCTATTTGAGGATTGCTATAAGGTCTGAGTAAAACTTTTTGACTTTCTACAATTATTTCATTAATCATTTTATCACGACTAATATGTTTAATATTATATTATTACTCTTTTATAATAATTAAACATATTAAATTTTAAAAATAAAAAAATCCTTTTTAATCAAAAAATATATTAAAATATTAAACATTTGAAAGAAAGTTAATTTAAAATAATAATTTTCTAAAAAAAATCCTTTAATGTATTACAATATCATATGAAAATTATTAAAAAGTGGAGTTTTTATAATTTCTACCGTGCTAATTCCTATTTAATTAATATAAAAAAATTATCTAATAAAAAATAGGAAAAACATGGCATTTATAAATACTTTTATATACTATTAAAAATTAAATTATTCTAAAATATTAATTGTTAATTATTTATCATTATAAATAATTACAAAAATCCTTTAAGAAGAAAATTCTTAAAATTAGGAGATAAATGTATGACAAATCTTGACAAAATGTTTAAACCTGATTCGGTAGCTGTAATTGGAGCTTCCAATCAAGAAGGTAAAATTGGATATATTGTGATGGACAATTTAATATCTGATGGTTATAAAGGAAAAATATTCCCAATAAACCCAAAATCTGATGAGATTTTAGGAATTAAAGCATATAAAAGTGTGTTAGACATACCTGAAAAAGTAGATTTAGCTGTTGTATCAATACCTTCAGTATTTGTTAACCAAGCTGTTAAAGAATGTGGTGAAAAAGGCATTGAAAATATGGTTATTATTACTGCTGGATTTAAAGAAATTGGTGGAAAAGGAATTGAATTAGAAGATGAATTAAAATCATTAGTTAAAGAATATGGTATTAGACTTATTGGACCAAATAGTTTAGGTACAACTGATTCTCATACTCCTTTAAATTCTTCATTTTCACAAATTATGCCTCCTAAAGGTAATGTAGCTTTCTTATCCCAAAGTGGAGCTATGATGGTTGCAATTATCGATTGGAGTGTAACTTCTGGAATTGGTTTTTCAAAAGCAATTAGTCTTGGTAATAAAGCAGGACTTACTGAAATTGAACTTATGGAATATTTAGCTGATGATCCAGAAACATCTGTTGTTATTTCTTATTTAGAATCTATTTCAGAAGATCCTGATTTTGTAAATAGTATGAGAAAATTAGCTGCGAAAAAACCATTTATTATACTTAAATCTGGTTCTTCATCAGCTGGTGCAGAAGCTGCATCTTCACATACTGGCGCACTTGCAGGTAGTGATTTAGCTTTTGATACTGCATTTGATCAATCTGGTTTAATTCGTGTTGAAACAATGGCAGAATTATTTGATATAGGTCTTGGATTTTCAAAAGCACCATTACCAAAAGGAGATAGAGTAGCTATTGTTACTAATGCTGGTGGTGGAGGAGTAGTTACTGTTGATGCTATGGAAAAAGCTGGTTTAACTTTAGTTGATTTTGATGAAGAAACTAAAAATAAATTTAAAGAGTCTATTCCAGAAGAAGGTAGTGTAAATAATCCTATTGATGTTTTAGGAGATGCACCTGCAACAAGATATGAAGAAATATTAGATATTGTCTTAGAACATAATGAAGTTGACAGTTTAATTGTTATGATTTGTCCAACTGCATCTGCTCAGCCAGATAAAACTGCAGAAGCTATTTTAAAAGCTAAAGAAAATTCTGATAAACCAATACTTGTTGTAAACATGGGTGGACCTTCATTTGAAACTGCAAATAAAACTTTAAATGATAATGGTGTTCCAACTTACATCTTCCCTGAAACTGCTGTTCATGTATTAAAATCAATGACTGATTATGCTAAAATACTTGATAGAGATTATAAAGATTGTGTAAGTAATGTTGCAAATACTGATAAAGCTAAAGTAGAAAGCATCTTTAAAAAAGTTAAAGATTCTGGAAGAGATGCATTACTTGGTAGTGAAGCATATGAAGTTGCAGAAGCATATGGAATTTCAGCTGCACCAATTAAACTTGCAACAACACCTGAAGAAGCAGGAAAATTAGCTGAAGAAATGGAATTTCCAGTTGTTTTAAAAATTGCATCTGATAAAATTTTACATAAATCAGATATTGGTGGAGTAAAAGTCGGAATTGAAACAAAAGAAGATGCAGAATCAACATATAATGAAATCATTGAAAATGCTAAAAAAGCACATCCAGATATTGTTCCTGATGGTGTAGAAGTACAAAAAATGATGCCAACAGGTCAAGAAGTTCTTGTAGGAATGATTCGTGATAAACAATTTGGTCCTATGATTGCATTTGGTATGGGTGGAATTTATGTTAACCTTATTGAAGATGTATCTTTCAAATTAGCTAAAGGATTAACTTGTGATGAAATAGATGAGCAATTTGAATCTACAAAAGTAGCTACTTTACTTAAAGGTTACAGAGGAGAAGCTCCTTGTGATATAAGTGAAGTAAAAGAAGCTATTAAAAGAGTAGCTAAGTTAACTTTAGACTTCCCAGAAATATCTGAATTAGATATTAATCCTATTTTCGTCTATGAAAATGGATCAAGTGCTCTTGATGTGAAAATTACTTTAGATTAAATTCTCATTTAATATGAGAATCTTCTTTTTTCTTTTTTTAAAATAATTTTATAAA
>JAJDHW010000031.1 GCA_030266405.1 Methanobrevibacter sp. OttesenSCG-928-I08 | reverse complement strand
AATTAATAATTAATCACATGAGGTGAAAAAATTATTGAAAAAAAAATTCTTAAAACTGCATTAATATTATTATTAATCGCATGTTTTATTGGAACAGTATCTGCAGAAGGAAATTTCTCGAGTTTACAGGCAGAAATTGATAATGCAGAATCTAATTATATTTTTGATAAGAATTATACCTTTAATTCATTTGAAGATAATCATGATGACCTCAATAATGGTATAAAAATTGTTAAAAATAATTTTGTAATTGATGGTGGGTATTTTACAATAAATGGAAATAACTCAGCCAGACTATTTTTAATTACTGGTAAAAATGTAACCATAAAAAATCTAAATTTAATTAATGGATACTCTACTGGTGATGGTGGTGCAATATATAGTTCTAATACTGTTGTTGGTAGTAGTAGTAATGTGACTATTTATAACAGCAAATTTTTTAATAACACTGCAAGTAAAAATGGAGGAGCAATATATAGTTACACAAAAGGTACTGGAACTAGTAGTAATGTATTAATTTATACTAGTGAATTTGAAAATAACACAGCAAAAGGACCAGAAGGAAAAACCGGCGGAGGAGCTATATATAGTTTTAGCGACGGTACTCGAAGCAATAGTATTGTAACAATACATAATGGAATATTTAAAAATAATAGATTTGAAGGAACATATACTCAATCTGGAGGAGGAGCAATATACAGTTTTAGTGAAAGTAGCATTAGTAATGTAAATCTTAACAATTGTTACTTCTACAATAATTCTGTAAATGTAAATAAACAAAATTCTGGTGGCGGAGCAATATATAGTAAAGGCAGTAGCCAAAGTAATGTGAATGTTAACAATAGTACTTTTAAAGAAAATTATGCTATAGCTGGAGGTACATATTCTGGTGGTGGCGCAATATTTAGTAGATGTAGTGCTAGTAGCGGCATTAGTAGTGTAAAAATTTATAATAATAGTGTTTTTGAAAATAATACCTCCCTCAATAATGGAGGAGCAATATTTAGTCAAAGTGGAGGTAATGGACTAAGTACTATAATTATTAGCAATAGTACTTTTTATAAAAATAATGCAAAAGGGACTGGAACCTCTGGTGGAGGAGCGATATATAGTTATGGTTTTAATGGAGGTAACAGTAATATAACTGTTGATGCTTCTATTTTTTATTTTAACAATGCAAGCTCAAACGGAGGTGCAATATATAGTTATTGTACTGGAAGTAATGGTGCAAGTAATGTAAATATAAATAATAGTGAATTTTTTAATAACAGTGCAAAAGATGGAGGAGCAATATCTAACCGTGGGGAAGATGGAACTAATTCAAGAGGAATAGTTAACATAAATGTTTTCAATAGTATTTTTGAAAACAATACTGCAATTGAAAATGGAGGAGCAATATCCAATTTTAATAAAGGTAATTTTAGTAATGTGAATATAAAAAATAGTGAATTATATAACAATAAAGCAAAAAATGGAGGAGCAATATCCGGCCAAAGTAGTACTAGAAGTACAATTAGTGGTGGGAGCAATATAAACCTCGAAAATAGTGAATTATACAAAAATGTTGCAGATGGAAATGGTGGTGCAATATACAGTCATGGTGCAGGTGATTCAAATACAGGAGGAATTAGCCATATAGTTATTCTAAACAACAGCATTTATGATAATAATGCAAATAATGGTGGAGCAATTTATGGTTACAGTAGTGGTAATAAAGGTATTAGTAAAATAACCGCCTACAATACAAGTTTTGAAAATAATAAGGCAACTGGAAATGATATTGGTGGTGGCGCAATATGTAATTATGGTTTTACTGGATCAAATAGTAATATTAGTATTTATAATATTACATTTGAAAACAATTATGCAAACACCAATGGAGGAGCAATAGCTAGTTCATCATCTAGTGGAAATAATAATATTAATATTTATAAAAGCATTTTTAATAAAAATGAAGCTAA
Source organism: Methanobrevibacter sp. OttesenSCG-928-I08 (assembly GCA_030266405.1). GTDB lineage: Archaea > Methanobacteriota > Methanobacteria > Methanobacteriales > Methanobacteriaceae > JAHKLT01. The sequence continues at coordinate 10,083 of JAJDHW010000031.1, read as the reverse complement.
TATTAATGGAGGCGGAATTTTTATTTCCTCAAGCACAGGTAATAACAATAATATAAATATATATAATACTACATTTAACAGTAATAATGCTACTGAGAATGGAGGAGCAATAGCTAGTTTTAATACTACTTATGCAATCATTAATACTAATATGGACATATATAATAGCTCTTTTATTAATAATAATGCAAATAATGGAGGAGCAATAGCTAGTTCTACTATTAAAAATAATATTATCTCTTTTAAAAATATTTTCTATGACAATAATGTAATTGCAAATGGTGGAGCAATATATCTAAAAAATAGTTCTAATTCAAATTTAAATGTTTCTTTTTCTATTTTTTACAATAACCATGCAAATAATATTAATGAAACAATATACGTATTTGGTTCTAATAATATAGATTTATCAAAGAATTTTTGGGGAGATAATAATCCAAATTTTACAAATTTAATTAATATTAATAATTATATATTAAAAGATTATTGGACTGTTACATTAGAACAAGATAGTAATAATCCTTTACAACAAAACAATGATTATTATTACCATGTCAATCTTTATTTAAACAATACAAAAGATACCGATGGTTTTGAAAAAATACCTGACTTCTTAGTTAGTATTATCACAAGAGATATTAATCTTGTTTTAAATCCAAAAGAACATACTGATGAAAATTCTTTAAACTTTATAATGAGTGAATATGGGAATTTTAATTTAACATTGTATTTTGAAAATAATTTATTAGATCAAATAACATATACTGTTAAAAATTCTATAAATATTAATCTTAATGATACTGTAGGAAATTATGACTCTGTAATCATTAAAGGCAATGTTACTGGTTTAAAAGATGATGATAATGTAAATGTAACATTATATATCAATGATACTTTTTATGATACTGTAGAAACTGTTAATGGGATTTATATTTTTAATATAAATAATTATGCAGCTGGTAATTACACCATCCAAATAAGATTTAATAAAACTGAGAAATATTATGAGGCTAATTCTACAAGTCATAAATTACTTATTAATCAAATCACTCCAGAAATCGAAAATGATGTGAATGATACGTTATATGGGGAGAATAATAACATTGAAATTACTATTACTCCATCTGATGCTACAGGAAATGTAAACATAACAATATGGAAAAATAATACTCTTATTTATAAAAATGACACAATTTTTACTGGAGAAAAAGTAATAATAAACTTTGATAAGCAAAGTGCTGGAGAATATGAAATAATTGTAAAATATGGTGGAAACACTAATTACACAAATGTTAGCTCTATAAAAACATTTAAAGTAATTAAAAACAATCTCACAATCGAAAACATAACATGCGTAAATATGACATACGGAAAAAACCAAACAGTCATCATTAATGTTAATAATGATGCATTAGGCCAAATTATTTTAAACATCAATGGAAAAAATATAACTGCTGAGATTGATAATGGTGTTGTAGTATTTAATGATTTAAATTTAAATGCAGGAGACTATGATTGTATAATCACATATAATGGAGATGAAAACTATAATAATTCATATTATGTATTTTATATAACTGTTAATAAGTCTGATGAACATAAAATAACCATATATTCTAATATTACATATAGTGAAAATGAAACCCTAGTTGTTAATGTTAATCCCGATATGACTGGTAATTTAACTTTAACTATAGGAAATAAAAATTATACTGCGATAATTAATAATGGTGTTGCGAAGTTTGAAGATTTAAAGTTATCTGTAAGTAATTATACTGGAACGCTATCATATAAAGGAGATACAAACTTTAATGAGTTTAAAAAAATAGATAATATCGTTGTAAATAAAGGTGATGTATTATTAAGCAGTGAATACATTATTATGTATTTCAAAAATGGAACAAACTATACAGTTAAATTAACTGACTCAATAGGAAATCCATTATCTAATTACAGTATAAACATCACAGTAAATGGAATAGTATATACGAAAATCACAAATGAGAAAGGAATAGCTACATTAAACATAAATTTATTGCCTGAAAACTATACAGTTACAGCAACGTTCCATGGCACAAGTAATTATTATAATAAAACAATTATTAGTAATTTGACTGTGCTTTCAACAATGAAAACAAATAATCTAGTTAAATATTATCTTAATGAAACACAATTTGAAGTAGAACTTGTAGATAAACAAGGTAAATTATTAAGTAATGTTACTATAACATTCTATGTTAATGGAGTTATGTATAATAAAACTACAAATAACACAGGAATAGCTAGATTAAATATTAATTTATATCCTGGTAATTACATAATCACAACAACAGGCCCTGATGGATTAACCATTAGTAATAATATAACTGTTAAGCATACATTAATAGGATATGATTTAAATAAAACTTTCCAAGAAGATAAAACATATAATGTAAAAGTATTAGGTAATCAAGGCCAAATATTAGCTGGTCAAACTGTAGAAATAAACATACATGGAATAATGTATAGTGTAATAACAGGGATTGATGGAATAGCTAGGTTAAATATTGACTTAGATCCTGGTTCATATATTGCAACAGCAACCTACAATCAATACTCTACAAGTAACACGATTAGGGTTTTATAAAACCCTAAATAACTTTTTTTTAAAATTACTTTAAATATACAAAACTTTTTTTTATAAGTTTTCATAAGCTATGAAAAATATTTTTATTATGAAAACTAAATGTTATTGTAATGACTCCAAGTACAAAATCAAAAACATCAGTCACTAAATTTGAGGAATTTTTCTCAACATCATATAAAGATGATGTATTTAACATTTTAGAGAAATATCCTGATGAGAGATCAATGACTATTGATTATCATAATTTAGAAATGTTTGATCCGGATTTAGCAGATTTATTAATTGATAAACCAGAAGATGTATTAGAGGCTTCTGAAAATGCTGTTAAAAATATTGATCCATTAGTGAAAGATGCGAATATAAACATAAGAATCGAAAATCTTTCAAATATCATTCCTTTAAAATTCTTACTTAGTAAATATATTGGTAATTTTGTATCTGCAGATGGAATTGTTAGAAAAACTGATGAAATCCGCCCAAGAATTGAAACAGGCGTATTCGAATGTAGAAGTTGTATGAGATTACATGAAGTAGAACAAAAATCTGATAGACATGTAATTGAACCTTCATTATGTAGTGAATGTGGAGGAAGATCTTTTAGATTACTTCAAGAAGAATCAAAATATGTAGATACTCAAACTGCAAGAATGCAAGAACCATTAGAAAATTTATCTGGAGGAACCGAACCAAAACAAATGTTGATGGTTTTAGAAGATGATTTAGTAGATCAACTTAATCCGGGAGATAAAGTACGAGTCACAGGAACTTTAAAAACATTTAGAGAAGAACGTAGTGGAAAATTCAAAAATTATATTTATGTTAATCATATTGAGCCTTTAGAACAAGAATTTGAAGAGCTTAAAATAAGTGAAGAAGATGAAGAAAAAATAATAGCTTTATCTAAAGATCCTCATATCCATGATAAAATTATTAGATCTACAGCTCCTTCAATAAAAGGATATCGTTCTGTAAAAGAAGCTATTGGTCTTCAATTATTTGGAGGAAGTCCTAAAGAGCTAGAAGATGAAACACGTCTAAGAGGAGATATTCATATTTTAATTGTAGGAGATCCAGGTATTGGTAAATCCCAGATGCTTAAATATGTATCTAAACTTGCACCTAGAAGTATTTATACAAGTGGAAAAGGAACAACTGGTGCAGGATTAACTGCAGCTGCTGTTCGTGATGAATTAGGCGGATGGTCCTTAGAAGCAGGAGCTCTTGTTCTTGGAGATCAAGGAAATGTTTGTGTTGACGAATTGGATAAAATGAGATCAGAAGATAGATCTGCACTTCACGAAGCTTTAGAACAGCAAACTGTAAGTATAGCTAAAGCTGGAATTATGGCAACATTAAATTCTAGGTGTTCTGTTCTTGCAGCTGCAAACCCTAAATTTGGAAGATTTGATAGATTTAAAGTACTTGCAGACCAGATTGATTTACCTTCACCAATTTTATCTCGTTTTGATTTAATTTTTGTTGTTGAAGATAAACCTAATGTTAAAAATGATACAGAACTTGCAAAACATATTCTTAAAATACATCAGGAAGATTCTGTAAATTATGATATTGAACCTGATCTTTTAAGAAAATATATTGCTTATGCACGTAGAAATGTAAAACCAAAACTTACAGATGAAGCAAATAATGTTTTACAAGAGTTTTATGTAAGTACAAGAAATAGTTCTACTGATGAAGAATCACCTGTTCCTATTACTGCAAGGCAATTAGAAGCTATTATTCGTTTAGCTGAAGCTAGTGCAAAACTTAGACTTAAAGATACTGTTGATAAAGATGACGCAGAAAGAGCTGTTAAATTGCAACTTTCATGTCTTAAAGATGTCGGAGTAGATCCTGAAACTGGAGAAATTGATATTGATAAAGTTGAAGGCAGAACACCAAAATCCGATAGAAATAAACTTCAAAAAGTCCTTGAAGAAATACAAGAATTAGAAGAAGAATATAATGATAAAGCTCCTCTTAATGTTTTAATGTCAAATATGGCTGATAAATACAGTATCAGTGAAGAAAAAGTTGAAGAGATTCTTAAAAACTTAAAACAAAAAGGAGTTATCTACGAACCAACCCAAGGATATATTAAAAAAGCTTAATTTAAGCTTTTTATTATATTTTTATTTTAAAATATCTATTTTTTTATATAACATACAAAACCTTAATAAACAATAAAATATAAACTTTTATTATTATATTTTACTTTTGATTTAATCAACCTAAAATATTATTTAATTAATTATAAAAAGGAGATATATTATGGAAAACTATGAAAATTTATTAGATAGAGCAATTGACCAATTACCTCCTGAAGTATTTGAACACAAAAGGTTCAAAGTCCCTAAAGCTTATTCAGATATCCAAGGAAATAGAACTTTTATTAAAAACTTTAAAGATGTTGCAGAAGCATTAAACAGAGATCCTCAACATGTTTTAAAATTTTTACTTAGAGAATTAGGTACAGCAGGAAATTTAGAAGGTGGAAGAGCTATATTACAAGGTAAATTTACCCATTATTTAATCAATGAAAGATTAGATGATTATGTTGAAAAATATGTTATTTGCCAAGAATGTAATAGGCCTGATACAAGAATTATAAGAGAAGGTAGAATTTTCTTATTAAAATGTTCAGCTTGTGGTGCTAAAGCTCCATTGAAACCATTATAGCACTAAACTTTTTTTTATTTTTTTATATGAGGATATTAGATGTTTTGTCCTGAATGTGGAAGTACTGATAAAAAAATGATTGATAATATTTGTATCGATTGTTTTTTAAAAGATTTCCATATGATAACAGTTCCAGATACTATTGAAGTAGAAATATGTAGTCATTGTAATGGAAAATTAGAAAAAGGTAAATGGAAAGATATTGAAATTCCTCAAGAAGAAATCATATATCGTGCACTTGAAAACAATATCCAAATAAATGATCTTGTTGAAGATGATGAAATAGAACTTGAAATTGTCCAAATGAGAGGCACAATAGCTGAATGTTATGTGGAAATCATTGGAAAAGTATATGGAAAATCTTTAGAAGAAAGTCATGATGTTAATGTACGATTAAATAAAACAGTTTGTCCAAATTGTAGTAAAAGAAATTCAGGTTATTATGAAGCAGTTATACAATTTAGAGCAGATAAAAGAGAAATAGATTCTCAAGAATTTGAAACTGCTGATGAAATTGTTTTAAATACATTAGACAAATTGTTTGATAAAGACAAGTTAGCATATTTAGTCCAAATAGCTAAACCTAAAGAAGGCCATGATTATTACATAGGATCTTATAAATCCAGCAAAAAAGTAGTTAGAGCTTTACAGGAAGAATTTGGAGGAATTATTAAAGAATCTCCAAGACTTATTAGTGAAGATAAATCAACTGGTAAAGGCCTTTACAGAATTTGGATTTCACTTAGAATTCCCAAATTTAGAGTTGGTGACTTTATTAAATATGATGATAAAAATGGGGAAATCACATATATATCTGGTTCTAAAGTCCAATGTGTAGAATTAACAAATCATAAACCATTTTCTATTCAATGGAAGAATTATGAGTCAATTGAATTAATTAAAAATAAAGAAGATATTGAAAAAACTAATATTATTTCCAAATCACCAAGTCTAATTCAAATTTTAGACCCAAGTACTTATGAAGTAGTTGACTTGAAAATGACTAAGGAATTAGAAGGTTTAAATATTGGTGATGATGTATATATTATAAAAATTGAAAATCAAATTTATATATTAGCTAAAAAGCTGTGATATGATGAATATAAAAGAAAAACTTGAGAATATAGAGAAAGGAACTCTTGAAATTATTAGTACAGAAGAATTAGAAGATAAGTTAAAAAAAGACAATCCAATAGCTTATACTGGATATGAACCTTCTGGAAAAATTCATTTAGGACATGCTATTACAATAGCAAAACTTAAATCTCTTCAAGATTTAGGTTTTAAAATTAAAATTCTTTTAGCTGATTATCATGCTTATTTAAATGGAAAAGGAACTGTTGAAGAAATAGCTGAAACTGCAAAATACAATGAAATGTGTTTTAGAGGACTTGGATTGTCTGATGATACAGATTTTATTTTAGGCTCAACATTTCAAACAAAAGAAGATTATACTACAAATGTTTATAAATTAGCTACTTTAACTACTTTAACTAGGGCAAAAAGAAGTATGGATCAAGTAAGTAGACATTCTGATAATCCAAAAGTTGCAAGTGTTGTTTATCCATTAATGCAAGTTGCAGATATGGTTGCATTAGATGTAGATATTGCTCTTGGTGGAATGGAACAGAGAAAAATCCAAATGCTTGCTCGTGAAAACTTAGAAAAAATAGGAGAAGTTCCTCCAGTATGTATTCACACACCACTTTTACATGGCCTTGATGGTGATGAGAAAATGTCTTCAAGTAAAGGAAATTTCATTGCAGTAGATGATTCTGCTGAAGAAATAGCAAGTAAAATTAAGAAAAGCTATTGTCCTCAAGGAGAAGTTGAAGGAAATCCTATAATTGAAATAGCTAAACATTTTATATATCCTAATCAAGACACAATTATAATTAAAAGACCTGAAAAATTCGGTGGGAATTTAGAATTAAATGAAAATGAATTAATTGAAATGTTTTCTAGTGGAGATTTACACCCAATGGATTTAAAAAATGGTGTTAGTGACTTTTTAATTGAATATTTAAAACCAGTAAGAGAATTTATGGAAAGTGAATATAATGGAAAATAAATTTGCAAATACCGAAGAATATGAATTAAAATTACCTAATGGTGTTGGAGAGCAAATGCTTGCACATACAATTGAAAAATTTGATGTTAAGCTCGAACACACAGAATATGGTCCTAAATTAATTGGAACACAAGAAGAATTAGAAAAAGCTTATGATTTTTTAATAAATGCTATCCAAGAAAGATTAAAAGAATTAGAATAAACTTATCTAATTCCATCTTTACATATTCCAAGTAATGGAGCTATTGCTTTTTTTATATCTGATGAAACCTTATTTGGCCCATTATTCCCATTAATTATTTTAAAATTAGGATTTGTATTTGCAAGTTCTAAATAATTTTCTTTTACTTCTTTTAAAAATTCCTCATTTTCAAATTCATCTCTTTGATCTGATCTTGAAACAGATATTTTTAAATCCAAATCTAAAAGTAAAACAATATCTGGAATTAAAGCAAATTTATTTATTTCTTCTATCCATTCTTGAGGTTTTTGATAAACTAAACTAGAATAAAAAGACCTATCACTAATAATTATTTTATTTGAATATTGTAATTTAGATATTTTATCCATAAGTTCTAATCTATCTGCTGCAAAAAGCAAACCTAATTCTTTTTGAGTAATATCATTTGAAGCTCTTTTTTCTAGTAATATTTTTCTAATTAATTTACCTACATCACCATCACTAGGTTCTACTATAGTTTCTACTTCAAACCCAGAATCAACTAACCAATTTTTAAGTAAATCAATTTGTGTTGTTTTTCCTGCCCCATCAATTCCTTCAAAAACAATATACATAAAAATACTTAGATTTTCTAATTATATATAACTTTTTACAAAAAAATCGATTGTAAAATTTTAAAGATATAATAAGCTATAAAACAAACCATACCTAAGTTTAAGAATGCTACTGATTTTTTAATAAATATTTCGCCTTTTGGAAGATTAATTTTTCGAATATTCCATAAAATTAAAATAAATCCTATGAGAATAACTACAAATAATAAAAGAGATATAATTGCAGCTATCTCTGGTGAAACTTTTAAGATTGAACTTAAAAATTCACTAAAAATCGATCCAAGGAAATTAACTATTGCATGTAAAGCTATTGTATATTCTATACGTCCAGTTTTAGTATATATAAATGCAAAAAATCCACCTATTAAAAATGCATAGAAAAATTGATTTAAATTACCATGATAAAGTGCAAATAATGTTGCAGAGATTATTATAGATATTGCTCCACCATATTTTATAGTTCTATCAATTAATAATTTTCTAAAAAACAATTCTTCAAATATTGGAGCTAATATAACCATAGTTAAAAAAGTCACCCAAATATTTGTAGTATCAATTATTTGCACTACTGGATTTATAACTTGTGAACCAATAAGACCACTAATTAAACCAGTTAATGTAAGACCAATCATGTTTCCTATGAAAGTTAAAGTATAAGTTATTGCAATACATGCTAAAAACTTGAATATAGACATACTATGCTTTTTGATTTCTGATTTTTCAAATTTATTCATTATATAAAAGAAAAAAGGAATTGGAATTATATAAGAGCAAATTGCAGATAAGATTATTTGGAAATTTGTATTTAGATAAATACTAGGGTTAATGGCTAATGTAATAATACCTAAAGCTAATTGAGAAATTATTGTAAAAAGAGTTAGTCCAAGAAAGCTAAATCCTATTTTTGAGAAAAATTTCCTTCCTTCTTTTATTTCATTATTATTTAAATTCAATTAAACACCTAAAAATAAATTTGTAATTATTCTAATATAATATTTTAGGATTATAAAATTTGAAGAATGTTTAAAAAGATTTTTTAAAGTAAATTAGGCTTTGTAAAAATCCTATTTTTTATTTGAAATTATACTTCATGGAAATTTTTTGAGATAAAATCTTTTGATTTGAAAAATAAGTTATTTTAACCTTTAAATTCCTTTAATTTTGAAAAAAATACTTGGATATTTATACAAAATCAAGATATTGTGAAATAATTGATTTAATTGAATTATTCTAGAAAATTAAAATATATTTACGAATAAAAAAAAAAGTTCCACATTTTAAAAAATTCAAAAATACTTCAAAAAACTAATCATCCCCTAAATTAAAAGAAATTAACAGTTTAATACTCTCACAAAAATGAAATACAAGGAGAAATAATTGCATTAGATGGATCTGGATTTTACAAATGACTATACTGATAAATATTACCCAATTATGTGCAGAAAAGAAAGAAAAAGTTACTTCAAAAACCATATATCATTAAAACTCTTTTAATATTAGATAACACAAGACAATAAAAGGCTAAAATATGATACAACTTTTGTAATATTTGCATTGAGAAATATTAAAAAATATAACTCTCATTATATAGTTGCAGACAGAACATATGATACAGAACCCATACGGAAGTGCATAAACGAAGAGATAAATGTATTTAACCAAATACCATTAAAAACACGAGCTAAAAAAGGGAATTATATATAAATATCCATATAATATTCAAACACAAAATATATAGAAAAAGAAACAATCAGAATCCATATTTAATGTAATAAAAAGAAAATTCAAAGGAAAAATAGGGATTTCTACAAATCCTAAATAAAATTTTTTTATTCAGTTTAGCTAGGATTAATTATAAAAATTTAATTATAAGTTAATATAAAAAATATAATTATTAATTAATTATTATTTT
>JAJDHW010000030.1 GCA_030266405.1 Methanobrevibacter sp. OttesenSCG-928-I08 | reverse complement strand
TGTAATTGTTTCTCCAAAAATTAAAAAACCAAATAAGATTCCCCAAATAACGGTTATAGATTTATTAGCATAAGCTATATTCAAATCAATACGTTTTAAAACTTGTTGCCATAAAATAGCATATATTCCTAGAAAAATAAAAACAATAACGCAAAATAAGTAAAAATCAGGTGAAGATATATTAAAACCCGCAGTATATTTTTCTATTAGTGCACAAATTGCATAAACAAATAGCACTCCATGTAAAAATATATAATTATTGGTTTTATTTAACATATTACACCTTATTAAACTAAAATTTTAATTTCCTATTATTTATTGTTTATTATTATATTAAATTATTCTTTTATTTATATTAGTAAATTAATCTTCATTTCGAAAAGCTAAAATTTAAAAATATTTTTATTTTAAATCATTGCTGTGAACACTAATTTGAATTTAATGAGAAAATATCTGGATTTTAGACAAACTTATTTATATAAGACTTTATTTTTATTTTTATACAATGGTTAGTTTTTTAAAATTTTTTCATAATTTTGTCATATATTAATTTTTTTGCAGTGGTTTTATATAATATAAATTATAAAATATTTATATTGTTCATTAATTATTATATTTGGATTTTTTAGGTGTTTTGTTTATGAGAGATAATGAATGGAGAAATCTTTCTGTAAAAATTGTAGTAGTTTTATTTAGTCTGTGTGTTTTATTATTCGCTTTTTCTTTTTTAAGTCATGAAGAAATCACAGGAAAAGATTTAGTTGAAAATACAAATGTTCCTATTGGAAAAACAGTTTTTGCAGGAGATGTTGTTTTAGCAGAAAATGAAATGATAAAAGTCCCCATTGTATCTAATATGCATTACTTAACTCAACAAATATTTGATTTAGATTTAAAAGGAATCCTTATTAGTTTATCAACAGGAACAGTCCCTATTTCTACTAGTTCTATATCAACTGAAGGTATTTCAAGTTCTGGTAAAGCTATTGGTTTTGAGGGTCCAGGATATTTAACTTTAGAAGGAGAAAATTTAGTAGTTAAAGCTCCAGATCAATTTGTATGGGCTTTTAACACACCTTATAAATATCTTAAAAAAACTGATAGTGGTGTAGATATTTATGAAAACAATACTAAAATTGGATCTATAAATGAAAATGATATTAAAAATCAAGATTTTGGAAACTCTTATTATAATATAAGTGATATTACTCGCTGGTATAATTATGATGCAGGAGAAGGATCAACATATGTTCTAGAAAAAGGTTTAGGTAATTTTTCAGATAATAGGTCTGCTTTGTCTCCAACTCAAGTTAAAGAATATTTTGGTGAAGATGTTTCTAATTACTCTGCAGGGTATCCAGTAAATTCTCCGGTTATGGTATATGCTGTAAATTTTTCTGAAGAAGTTGGTGAAAACTATGCTACTGGACTTGGTTCATATCCTCAATATGATAATAATATAAGAGCATTTAATGCTGCTCAATTTTGTGAAGGTTGGAATGGAACTATTATTCCTCCAAATAGCTATGGTACTGGAAGATCTTACATTGATTTTGGTAGTGTGAGTGATGGAGAAGCTCCTGGAGGTAGTGCAGCTCATGGTGTTTGTCCACCAGCTAGGGTTTTAAGAGCTATTGCTTTAAGTGAAGGATTTAGCATGCCTGTAGGATTGACTAGTGGTGAAGATGCTGTTTTATTTGGATTTTCTCCAACTGAAGGTGTAAAAGTTTATAATAATAATGATTATCCTATTCAGATAATTATGTGGTATGAAGGTAGTGGAACGGGTATGTCCTTACATGGTCAAATTATAAGATATGTTCCAAATTAGGAATATACTTTAAATTCTTTTTTTTAAAATGGTTTCTGCAATTATAACAGCAGCTGGTAAAAATTCCAGAATGCTTAAAAGTCAAAAGGATAGAAATCTTAAATTGCAAAATAAATTAACTCTTCCTTTTAAAGATACAACTGTTATTGAAACCACAATTGAAAATGTATTATCCTTAGATATAGATGAATGTATTGTGGTACTTGGTCATTATTCTGATGAAATAAAAAAATGTATTTTAAATATTTCTGATGATAGGTTAAAAATTATAGAAAATTCACCAGTTGATGTAGGTTTAGCAACTTCATTATCCAATGGTTTAAAAGAAACTAATTCTAAATTTGTTTTATGTGCTACAGCTGATCAACCTACTGTTACAATTAATACATTTAATAAATTAATTAAATGTGCAATTAATAGTGAAAATCCTTTAAAAACAATAGCTATTTTAAGAAGAAAAGATTATGGATTATTAAAAACTGCTGAAGGTTTAGGAATGCCTTTTGTAGCAAATCGTCAAAATTTAATAGAAAATCTAAAAGATTTTGATGATAATTTAAATCCTATGCTTCGAACTATTTTTGATAAAGGATATGATTTTTATGGGATAAAAGAAGAAAATAAATTAGAATTAATAAATATAAATACATATGAAGACTATGAATATGTCTTAGATAATTATTAATTCTTTATAATTTATTTATTAATTGTATTTAAGTTGTTCATTATTTCTTCTAATTTATCATTACTTATTCCAATAATCAACTCTTCATCTTTAAGTTCTGCATTTTTACGAGAACCATCACAACCTAGAGAAATATTCACATCTCCAGAATTATATGGCTCAGACACAATATCTCCACATAATGATTGAATACCTGCAAATGAAGGTTTTACTTTTGTACCTGATGAATGGACAATAGATTGTGCAATTTTCATTCCAGTAACTGCTTTTCCAATAATTACAACAACATCAACTTTAAAATTTGCTTCATTTAAAGGAGCATAAACAATCCCATAATGACATTTTTCAATTACTGATAATTCACTCATTGTATTTTTTGATGTTTCAAGATCTTTAAATCTTCCAAGTTTAAAATAAGTTTCTCCTTTAATTAATTTTTCTGGAAAATCTTCTAAACCTAAAGATGCAGATCCACCTTTACAAGCTTGTTCATTTGCAGTTGCATAGAATTTTTCACCAAAAGAACTAGCTTTAACCATTTCACAATGTCTTATTTTACGATCAATTTTATTTATTCCTTTAGGAACTTCTTCTTCACTATTAATAAATTTAATAGCTACAGGAAAATTATCTAAATTTAATTTTTCTTTTAAATCATTACAATGTTTTTGGTTTACTTTTAAAATTTCTTCTGTCATATGAATCACCTTTATTTTTTTTAAAATAATTTAAGGAACTTTAAATTCACTATTTTTTTTATTATTACAGAATGTTCTAAAATCACATGCTTTACAAGTCCTTTCTTCACCATCTGACTTCCAAGCTTCTTTAATTTTACATCCATTCATTTCTTTAATTAAAGAATCTTCTATTTTATTAACAACTTTATCAAATTCATTTAAAGAATTATTGATATTATTATCTTCAATATTAATAATTCTAATAGATCTATCCATTTTAAATTTATCTGATAAATCTGGAACTTTTTTATCTTCATCCCAATTCATAATTAAGTCATAATCTTTATTATTTGGGGTAACATCTGTGTTATCACCATTAATATCTGTTTGAATAGATACCATATCTTCTGTAGAAGGTACGAGTTCATTTAAATAAAATATAATTCCAGCTATTACTTTACTAGATTCTTCTTGTTTTTGTCTAAGCCAAGCATATGTTAATATTTGCCATTTATGATGTATCCAATTAGAACTATCTAAACTTGGTCTTTTCATTCCTTTATAATCAATTATAACTTCATAATTTTCATCTTTAAGGGAAGAAATATTATCCATAAAATGCTTGTTGTTTTTTAAGTAATTAATTATTTTATTTTCAGATTCATCTTCTTTTAATAATTCATTAATGTTTATTGAACTTAAAACATCAATAACTCCATTAATTCCATAATAATTAGACCTACTTTTATCTTTATCATAATTAGGCATATCTCGAATACCTTTTATTAAAACTTCTGCAGAATCAATTAATGGGAATAAGTGAGGCCCCCATTTATTTATAGATTCTATTGCTCTTGCACTAGCAATTCTTTCATGATCATCAGTTAAAATAACATTTTCTTCATTTACAGTTGAATAAAATTGAGTAGGTGGAGGATATAATCCTCTAACTTGGAGTCTTAAATCAATCATATCTTCAATAGGTCTAATCTGAGTTTTCCAATCCCATGGGAATTCTTTTTGACCATTTTCCCATTTGATATAAGATTCTTCCATAATTCCATGAATAAATTCTCCAAACCACAATTGTATTGGCATTGAAGGAGGAAGAGTTCCTTTATTTTGATATCTATATTGGAGATTACATGTTAAAAATGATAATAAATCTCCAGTTAAACTGTATTCTGGAATCATATAAGCTTTTGTTCTTGCGGATAATTTCACTTTAACACCTTAAATCATATAAATTTCATCAAATCCAATAAATTCTTCATCTCTACTCCAACCAAGAGCTATATTTGGAATAGTTTTATGAGTATCTTTTGTCATATATCCATCAATTGAAGGACTTAATCCAATTAATAAAAGAACATCTTCAGCTCTTGAGAAGGCAACAAAATATAATCTAGTCAAATCATCAAATGCCTTATCTTCTCTAGGTCTTTCTATTTTATTAAGTGAACTAAAATTCCTAATTCTATCTTCTAATGAATCATTATCATTTTTATATTTTGGAAATCTTAATATTTGATTAGATTTAGTATTTGTTTCAAATTTAGAACCAACATCTACAACTACAAGTGGAAATTCCAATCCTTTGGATTGATGGATAGACATAATATTTATTCTATCTTCTGGTAAAGTTTCTAATAGATTTTCATCTATTTCAACACCACCCGTAGCTATTGGAATGAAAATATTCCATAATGCTTCTTCTATGGAGTTTTTTTCATTTTCATCAAAGTGAATATTTGCAGAATACTTATTAAAAAATCCTGTTTGAGTTATTGTTTTTGTAATAGCTTCTAAATACACTATTCCTTCAACATCATCTTGTAATTCTTCAATCCATGTAATTAATTTATAAGCAAGTTCCATTAAACTTGCAGTTTCAGGCCATTTATTATGACCAATTGGATGTCTCACTTGCCAAGATTCAACAAATTCCTTTAAAGGTATAGGTGTATGAGGTTCTGGTGATGTTTCTATAAATTCATTTGCTGCTGCTCTCCATTTTCTCATATTTCTTTTTGCAAGAGCGGGAATTTTTTTAATTCCTTTTTGATATTCTCCATTTGGATCAATACACTCCAGCATTAAACCACAAAATATACTAACATCACGAATTTCATTTAAAACTTGGCCTCGAGGATTAAATACTCCAATTTTATTTTTTTCCTCTAATTGTTTTCTTAAAAAATAAGTAAATGTTCTACTTCCTTTATTGACTTCTTTAGGACTATATGTTAAAACAGCAATATCTGATGGAGAACCATGTTCGTCATCTAATTTTAAAGTTATATTTTCGTTTATTTTATCTATATTTTCTAATGAATCATCATTTAATCGTTTCTGAGAATTTATAACTCTTTTAACTTTAAGATTAACTTCATTTTTACTTATTAAATTATTAAATAATTTAGCTAAGTCTTTTGCAAGGATTTTAGTACTAGGTCTAAACATTCCTAAAACTGGAATAGATTCACCTTTACTATTTGAAGCTATAATTATAGGCTTTTCTTTAACTCTAGCAGTTTGATACTTATTATCTAATTCAACAAAATGATTACAATGATTAATTATATTTGGAGTAGATCTATAGTTTGTTTGTAAATTAATTTCTTCTATTTCAATACCTAATGCATTATTAGCTCTTTTTTTGAAATTTGTAAATAAATCTACAGTAGCTCCTCTAAAACGGTATAATGATTGATCATCATCTCCAACAACTGTAATTGATCCTTTATTTTTTATGGCTGATTTAGCTATTGTAAAGTAGATGTTTTCTTGAATTAAATTTGTATCTTGATATTCATCAATTAATAAGATTTTAATATCATTTAAAAAAATGTCTAACTTATTGTTTTTAAGTCTTTTAAGAAATTCAGATTCAAGCATTGGAAAATCAATGATATTACGACTTTTTAAATCATTTATGTAATCTTTAATAGCATCCAATGCTTCTTTTTCTCCTTTTGATGAAGCATTTTCATATAATTGCTTAAAATCAATTTGATCAAAATAAATTCTATCTTTTAACTCTAAAATAAGTTCACTCATTTTAGAAGGATTAGATAATTTATTACCATTTCTAAATCGGCCTAAATACTCTTGAAGATCTTTATTTAAATATCTATCATTTTTAAATAATCCTGAATGAATCATTGCAGAATTTGCAACAAAACTTTCTATAACAACAGGTAAATTAGTTCCAGGATCTCTATGAGTTCTAAGTAATTCTTCAGCTACACTATCAATAGTTCCAATGTTTATTTGATTAAAATCGATTTTAGCTATTTCTTGATATAAATTATCATATTTTAATAGTAATTCATTTTTAATCTCATCTCCCCAGCTTAATACACGAGAATATAATTCATCTGCAGCTTTTCTTGTAAAAGTTGTTGATAAGATTTCTGTTGGATTTATATCATCTACAAATATAAATTTTAATATTTTAAGAACCATTACAGTTGTTTTTCCAGATCCGGGTCCTGCAACAATAAATAGTGACTGATTTGGTTTTGAAAATATAGCTTTTTTTTGATCTTTATTAGTTGAGATATCTCTTTTTAAAATCCTTACTACAATATCTTCAAATTCTTCAATGGTTATCATGGTAGGTCACAATTTTTTTAAAATTTAATTATTATTAATATATTTAAATTACTATTAATAATTTTTTAGTAAGAGAGCAATAGCTAGCTATTTATTTTTTTTATAAATACAATATTTTCTTTTTAATTAAATAGTGAATTTTATTGCTTGTCGATATAATTTTTTCACTGAATATTAATTATTTAAGTATATTTAAATTTTTATTATTTATTTTTATTTTAAATTAATTTTTTTATTTTTACTAGATTATCTAAATAATGAAAGATAACATTAAACTTTATAATATATGTAGAATAAAATGTTTATAATATTAATTATAGTTGATTTTAATATTATTCCCGAATTTTGATTGTTATGTCTGACTTTATTATAGATAAATTTAAAAATGATATTAGATTTAAGGATAAAATTGCTCATGTTGAGACAATTCCTTCTAAAAAAGCTACTTATAAAAAAATATCTAATTTAAATGAAGATTTAGAAAATTATCTTTTAAAAAATGATGTTAAATTATATTCTCATCAAGTTGATACTTATGAAAATGTTAAAAATGGAAACAATGTCATTCTAACTACTCCTACTGCTTCTGGTAAAACATTAGCTTTTAATTTACCTATTTTTGATTCTTTAATTGATGATAAAGATGCCACAGCTTTATATATTTATCCTGCAAAAGCATTAGCAAATGATCAATTAGAAGTTATTAAAAATTTAGAAAAGGAATTAGATTTAAAATTAAATCCTGAAACATATGATGGAGATACTGAAAAATCAAGAAGGCATGATATTCGTCAAAATTCTAGAATTATTTTAACAAATCCTTATCAACTTCATCATATTTTAGCATGGCATCATCAGTGGAAACGTTTTTACAGTAACTTAAAGTATATTGTAATTGATGAAGCTCATTATTATAAAGGTATTTTTGGATCTAATGTAAGTTTTTTAATAAAAAGATTAAAAAGAATAGCTAATTTTTATGGAGCTAATCCTCAATTTATTTTATCATCAGCTACACTTGCAAATCCTTTAGAACTAGCTAATAAACTAACTGGTGAAGAATTTAAATTAATTGATAAAGATACATCACCAAGTGGAGAAAAAGACTTTATTTTATATAATCCATTTAAAAATTATAGGAGAGTAAAAAATAATAATAAAGATTCTCCTTCAATCCATCAAGAAACAGAGAATATTTTTCTATATTTGCTTTTAAAAGACATTCAAACATTATGTTTCACAGTTTCTCGTAAAATTGCAGAATTAATAGCTATGTGGGCTAAAAAAGATATGAAAAATATCAAAAATAAATTAACTGATAGGATTACAGCTTATAGGGCAGGTTATCTTCCAATTGAAAGACGTGAAATTGAAGATGGTCTTAAAACTAGAAAATATTTAGGAGTAACTTGTACAAATGCATTAGAACTTGGAATAAACATAGGATCTCTTGATGCAGTAATAATATCAGGTTATCCTGGAACAATGATTTCTGCATGGCAACAAGGTGGTCGTGCAGGAAGAGCTGGTCAAAAATCTCTTGTTATTTTAATAGCTTTTGAAAATCAATTAGACCAATATTTTATGAATAATCCAGAGTTTTTCTTTGATAAACCTCATGAAAATGCAATTATTGATACAAATAATAAGATTTTAAAAAAAGCTCAAATTTTATGTGCTTGTAAAGAGTTGCCCTTAACAAGTGAAGATGCTTTAAAGTACTTTGATTGTGATGAGAAGATATTAAATGATTTAGTTAAACAAAAAGATTTGTTTAAAAATCCTGCAGGTTTATATGTATATCCTTATGATGATAGTCCATCATTTGCACATTCTCTAGATCAGTTATCTGGTGATTTCTTTAAAGTAATGAATAATAATCAATTACTTGAAACAATGGAGCGTTCACAAGTTTATAGGGAAGCTCATGAAGGTGCTGTTTTAATTAATAAAGGAGAAACTTTCATTGTAAATAGTGTAAATTTAAACAAAGGATATGTTAATGTATCTAAACATGAAATAGATTTTCATACAATTGTTTTAAAGGATGTTGATATTAAAATTAATAAAAAAATATCAAAAAAGAAAATTGGTTCTTTAACAATTAATTTTGGAGCATTAGAAGTATCTGAAGATTTTTATAAATATAAAAAAATGCAATTTTCAAAAACAATAGGTACTTTTTTCTTAGATTTACCTCCTTTAAAATTTAGAACAAAAGGTTTATGGTTTACTATTCCTAATGAAGTGAAAAAACATTTAGAAGATGAATATGAAGAAGATGATGTTTTTGCAGGTGGACTTCATGGTGTTGAACATGCACTTATTGGACTATTTCCATTACATGTAATGTGTGATAGATTTGATATTGGTGGACTTTCTACAAATTATCATGAAGATACACAAGAAGCTACTATTTTTATATATGATGCATATGAAGAAGGTATTGGAATTAGTGAGAAAGCTACTGAAGTTTTTGTAGAACTTTTAAAATCTACTAAAAGTTTAATAGAAAACTGTAAATGTGTTGATGGGTGCCCTTCTTGTATTTATTCTCCTAAATGTGGAAATGATAATAAACCTCTTCACAAAAAAGCTACAGAATATATTTTAAATTATATGTGTGAAGAACTTTCTAATAAACCAAAAGAAATATCTAAATCAATAATTTCTGAAAATGAGGATATAAATGCATTATCAAATCCAGATTTGCTCTATGAAGAAGCATTAGATTTCATTAATAATGGAGATTATATTAATGCTAAAGATATTCTTGTAGAAATAATAGCTATTGATAATAAATATTCTAATGCATGGGCTATGGTAGGTAATATTCTAGATAAACAAGGAGATTTAAAAGGAGCTATGACTTTCGTTAAAAAAGCACTAGCTATTGATTCTTCAAATGAAATTGCAAATGATTTATATTTTAATATTAAGGATAAAATTTAATATTTTTTTTCAAATAAATTAATTTTTAATTAAATCATAGATTATTTTACTAAAATATAATTTTACTTTTTTTAATTTTTGAAATTTTAATTGTTTTTTATATGCTTAGCCTAATCTATATAAATAAAGTTAACCTTATATAATAATGATATTTTATAGAGGTAATATTAATGCATGAATTATCTATGGCTCAGGGAATTGTAAATTCAGTTATTGAAACAGCTGAAGCAAATGATGCCACTGAAGTCAATGAAGTAGTTATTGAAATAGGAAAACTTGTTTTAATTAATCCAGAACAGCTATCATTCATGATTGGTGTTTTAAGTGAAAATACTATTGTTGAGAAAGCAAAATTTGAAATAAATGAAATCCCTGTAGAGATAAAATGTCCTGAATGTAATTTTCATGGAAATGCAGAAACAGATGATTTAGATCATTATGCTCCAATGGTAGAATGTCCTAAATGTGAAAATAAAAGAATTTCTATTTTAAATGGAAAAGATTGTATTGTTAAAAACATTGTTATTGAAAAATCTGATGATTGAGGAAATTAATATGCATAAAGTAGCAGATATTGAAGTTCAACATAATATTATGGCAGCTAATAAAAAATTAGCTGATAAAAATCTTAAAAAACTTGAAGATAAAGGAATTTTTAGTATTGATATGGTTGGAGCTATTGGCTCTGGTAAAACAACATT
Organism: Methanobrevibacter sp. OttesenSCG-928-I08; assembly: GCA_030266405.1. Lineage (GTDB taxonomy): Archaea > Methanobacteriota > Methanobacteria > Methanobacteriales > Methanobacteriaceae > JAHKLT01. Next base: position 1,882 of record JAJDHW010000030.1, on the reverse strand, counting down.
GATTGAAAAAATCGTTGATGAAGATGATTTTAAAGCTGGAGTACTAGCTGGAGATGTTATTAGTAAATTCGATGCTGATAGAATTAAAAATCATGATGTTCCTGTTGTAGGGGTAAATACTGGCCGTGAATGTCATTTAGATGCTCATTTAGTAGACCATAGTATTGAAGATTTACCTTTAGAGGATATTAATTTATTAATTATAGAAAATGTAGGTAATTTAATCTGTCCTGTAGACTTTGACTTAGGTTCTCATTTAAGAATCGTTGTTGTAAGTGTTACAGAAGGGGATGATACTGTAGAAAAGCACCCTTTTATATTCCAAACATCTGATATTATTATAATTAATAAAATAGATATTGCAGATGCAGTTGGTGCTGATGCAGATAAAATGGTTGCTGATGCAAAAAAAATTAATCCTGATGCTAAAATCATTAAAACTAGTTTTAAAGAAGAAATTGGTTTTGATGAAGTTATGAATGAAATTAAAAATTTTCAAAAAAATATATAGGTGTTTTAATTGAAAGTATGGATAGATATATCTAATGCTCCTCATGTTAGATTTTTTAAAGATGTTATAACATATTTAGAAGATCAAGGAGAAGATTTAATTGTTACTGCAAGAGATTTTGGAGATATTCATAAATTACTTGATATGTATGGTATTGATTATATTTCTTTTGGTAAACATGGTGTTTCTCTTTATGATAAGCTTAAAGAAAATACTTTACGTTTAAATGAGTTAGTTGATATTATTTATCCTGAAAAAATTGATGTTGCAGTTTCTAAACATTCTATTGAACTTCCAAGAGTGGCTTTTGGTTTAGGAATTCCAAGTTTGTATGTTTTAGATAATGAACATGCTCTTGCTGCAAATAAATTAACATTACCTTTATGTGATACTATTATTTCTCCTAGAATTATTGATATGTGGAAATTGATGAAATTTGGTGCAGATCCTAACAAAATATTATCATATGAAGGGACATCAGAATTATTACATTTTAAAAGTTTTGAGTATAATGAAAATATTTTTAAAGATTTAAATCTAGACCTAAAATTTCCAAAAACTATATTAATGAGGCCAGAACCATCACTTGCATCATATTTGGATGCTGATTGTAATAAATCTGTTTTATCTCCAATAGTTGATGTTTTAAAAGAATATTCAAATATTTTAATATTGCCTAGATTTAAAGAACAAGCAAATATTTTTAAAGATATTGAGAATGTTACAATTTTATCACCTCCTGTTGACACATCTAGTTTAATTAAAAAATGTGATTTAGTAATAGGTGCTGGAGGAACTATGAATCGGGAATCTGCAATTTTGCAAACTCCTGTAATTTCATGTTATCCTGGTGAAACTTTAGCTGTTGATCAATTTTATATAAATCATGATTTAATGTTTAGATCAACAAATAATGAAGATATTATTAATAAAGCTCTTGACTTTATAATTACTTCAAATGAAAAGAAAGAATTAAAAACTGATGATTTATTCCAATTAATTATAAATAATATTTATAAATTAGGAAATAAGTCAAAATAAATTTTAAAGGGCTGGTAGCTCAGATGGTAGATCGTCGCCTTGGCATGGCGGAGGCCCCGGGTTCAAATCCCGGTCAGTCCATTTTTTAAATTAAAAAGATTAATAAATAATAATAGGGTAATTTATATTAAATGAATTATAGATAAATTACTAGAAAAATAAAAATATTTCGTGATATAAATATGATGTTGATAGCTCAAAACCATTTGCAATTTATAGTAGAAGTTGGCTTAATGCTAATTGTTTCAATGATTTTTACAATAAATTTGATTCCACTATCTTTAAGTGTAGTAACTTTCTTATCTTTATTTTTATCTGGTGCTTTTGCAT
>JAJDHW010000003.1 GCA_030266405.1 Methanobrevibacter sp. OttesenSCG-928-I08 | reverse complement strand
TATTCCAATTTAAATTAAGTATGTTTTTCTCTTAGTGTAAAGGTTAATCCCAGTCCAATAATCATGATAAGCATTATGACATTCATAACTAATTTCATAGCATCAAATACAACAATATTAACAATATTTTCTGCATTAGGATTATTTTTTACACTTTCATTAACATTACCTACTTTATTTAAATATTCCCCAGCATTATTTCTAAAATCTTCATCAGAAATCATATCTGGATAATATTGATCTATTGCATTATGTAAACCACCAAATGCACCTACAATTAAAATAGTTCCAATAATAGCTGTTCCCATAGAAATACCTAAATTTGAAGAAGTACTTACAAACCCAGATGCTTCTGCCTGATTTTCTTTTTTAATATTTATTAATGCCATATCTATTCCAAGTGCAATTACAAGACCTAAACCTGCACCAAAAATAAACATTCCTGGTAGCAAGGTAAGTAATTCTGTATCTAATGTAAATTGGAATCTTAATAATAACATTCCAATAATTGATAAAATAAAACCAGTACCAATTATTTTCTTATGAGAGGTATATTTTGTTAATCTTGGAGATATTATAGAAAAGGCAAGTAAACCTAACGTTAATGGAACTAATGTTAAACCTGTTATCATAGCATCTGTTTTTAAAACAGTTTGTAAAAATACTGAAACTGCAAAAAGAGCACCAGCAAGAGCTAAACTTGCTAAAAGTCGTATAATAGAACCTACAGTTAAATTTCTATCTTTCATTATAGATACATCAAGTAACGGTTCATTTCCTTTTGATTTTCTTTTAGTTTCATAAATATAAAATACAGCTAAAATAATTATAGCTAGTACAATTATAATTGGAGAATATGCGATATATTCAGATTTCAATGCTAAAATCCCAGTAACTAAAATAATTAAACCTACAACTGAAAGTACTGCTCCTAATTTATCAAATGTATTTTTAGCACTAATAGGTTTTGATTCTTTAATTTTATTTGCAAATATAAAAATAAAGATTATAACAAGTAATTCAACAGCAAACCCAAATCTCCATGATAAAAATGTAGTTACAACTCCTCCAAATAATGGACCAATAGCTGCAGCTATTCCTGCCATAGCACTAACTATAGCTAAACCAACAGTCCTATCTCTGCCAGAATAAGTTCTACTTACAATAGATAATGTTGCAGGAGTCATTAAAGCTCCACCAATACCTTCAAGTAAAGACCATCCTATAAATAAAGCAGGTGCATTAGGACTTAAAGCAGCTGTTAAAGTACCAACACCATAAATAGCTGCACCAATTAAAAATACTTTCTTTTGACCAATAATATCTTGAAGTTTTGCTCCTACTAACATTAAAGATGCAGTAATAAGAGTATAGAAAGTAATAATTGTTTGGATAGTTCCAATTTCTGTATTTAAATCAACCACAAGAGACGATATAGCTACATTCATAAATGTAGAATCAAGTGCTATAACAAAAGAAGCACATGCAATTATAATAAGTGGAAACCACGATTTATTTTTGTTTTCATTCATTTTTCTACCTTATTAAATTTTTTAATTAATATATTAAATAAATCATCATTGAAATTATTAAAATTATTTTCAATATAATCTAAACCTTCTTGAGTAATTCCTTTTTCTGTTGCAACTTTTTTAATTATTTCATCATTATTTAATAAATTATCTTGAATCAATAAAGCAGATGAATTAATTGTTTTGAGAATAAAATCCATAGATTCATAATAAGAAAAATTAGACACTTCACTTGCTTTTTTAGATATAATTTTAACAATTAAACTAAAAAATGCAGGAGAACAACTTGTAAGAATAGTAGCTATTTCTAAATCATTGAAATTATCTAATGTTTTAATATAGCTAAAATGAGAAAATATGCCTTCAATGAATTCTTTATTTTCAAAAGAAGTATTTTTTGAATGAACAAATAAAGACACCCCATTTTTAACATTATTGTTAGGAAATGAAGCTATTGATGGAATTAAACAAGTTAAATTACCCTCATAAATAGGAGAAATTTCTTTAAAATCAATTCCAGCACATGTATAAATTATATGTACATTTTTTTTTAATGAATGTTTAATTTCATTTAAAACATCAAAAAACTCAGAAGGTTCTGTAGATATTATAATAATATCACAAATACTACTAATTTCAATATTAGAATCAGTAATATTAATTTTAGGAAATTGTTTTTTTAAATCATCTAATTTAGATAAATTACGATTAGAAATATGAATATTTTCTAGATTAAATAATTTAAATGAAATAATATTAGATGTAATTAAATTTCCAATATTGCCATATCCAATAATACCTATTCTCATTATAATATATATAATAATTATAGTTAAATAAATATACTGTTAAAAATATCTATTTCCACAACATTGGATAAATTCCAGTGGCCATGAAAACTCTATTAGTATTTATCATAATACCAGAATCAGCACTAAGTATATCTTCACTATCAAATAAAGAAATCCCAGATGCTACAAGTTCACCTTTAAGTGTAAAAATAGTAATTAAATCATTTTTTTTAATATTTTCAGATAAAGAAACGATTCCACCAGCTGCTAAATCAGCACCATGACAAATTGCATCTACTGCTGAATCTCTAATAATAATTTTAGGTAAATGATCTGCAGCTCTTTCCATTGGAACAATGCAATCTCTTAAAAAAGATTCATCATTATCTTCTAAATAGAAATGATAACTATCAGTTAAATCTTGTAATGTACTTAAATTAGATTTTTCAGAAAATGATCCAACTCTAGTTCTTCTAAGTTCAGCCATATGAGCTCCTACAGCTAAAACTTCACCAATATTATGACAATAAGTTCTAACATATGTTCCAGCTTCACATCCAATTTTAAAAAGAACATCTCTACCTTCTATTTCATAAATAGTAGAATAATAAATTTCACGAGCTCTAAGTTCTCGTTTAACTGCGGATTTAACCGGAGGAGTTTGAAATATTTTTCCTGTAAATTCTTTAAAGACTTTACGAATTTTACCTTCAGGAACATCATCATGTAATCTCATAAGACAAACATATTCCTTAGGAGCTGTTAAAAGAAGTTGAATAGATTTAGTAGCATTATCAATACCTATAGGTAAAACCCCAGTAACTTTAGGATCTAATGTCCCACCATGTCCAGATTTTTCACAATTTAAGATTCTTTTAACCCATGAATCAATTTCATGAGACGTAGGTCCAGATGGTTTATCTAAATTAATAATTCCTTTAGAAATATATTCTTTAATAGGCCTATCTTCAGGAATAGAACCATAGAGAGGATTAGTCTCACTTTTAGATTTAATAACCATATCTTTCATGAAAAACCACTAAAAAAAGTTGTAACTCGAAAAATTAATGAGTAATAAAATAATATATTTGAAAATATTTTATTTAATAAAATATTTTCATTATAAAGCTGCTAAAGCAGATTTAATAGCTTCTACATCTCCAGAAACTTCTATAGTATCAGCAGTTGGTTCTAAATGAGAGATATTACATCTTCTATTTTTAACAGATTCTCCAACAACTTCAACGAATTTTTCATCGATGATTTCAACTATTACACATTTTTCGCCTGCTTCTCTACCAGCAGTTTTAACACATACTCTTCCTACTTCAATTGATGCCATTATATCACCTTTAATGTTGTTAAAATGATTTCAGAAATACTTTCAGGATTAAATCTATCAGTATTAATCATTATATCATAGATATCTAGATTAGAAATATCAATATTATGAATATCTAAATATCTTAAAGCTTCACTTTCTTCACGTATTTTAATTTCACGTGCAGCTATATCTTCTGTTTTAGATTCTCTATCACAAATTCTGTTAGCACGAACATCAAATGGTGCAGTTAACCAGATTTTTAAGTCAGCATCTATAAAGTATGCAGACAATCTTCCTTCAATGATAAGATTTTCAGAATTTTTAGCTAGTTCCACTTGTCTTTTGTCAATTTCAATATCGATGTCAGTATTATTTTCAGCAAATTTACTAAATTCAATAACAGACATTCCATTTTCTTTAGCCATATCTCTAAAAATAGATCCGGCTGATACATATGGAATATCTAACTTTTTAGATAATACTTCTGCAGCAGTAGTAGTTCCACTACCTGCTAAACCACCGATTGTAATTATCATTATTTTCTCGCCTCATTTTTGAAATGCTTTCTTGCACAAGAAGAGCATAAATAACCTCCAAAAGGACGATTAGGTTTCTTTTGAGATTTTGATAATTTACTAATTTCATATGGACGTCCACGAGGAACACCATTTAAAACACTACCACATTCAGCACAAACATGCTTACTTGGCTTTTTCTTTTTATAACGTAAAACATTTTCTCCACCAGGAGTATTTTTACGCATTCTTCTATATGATCTAGATCTATATCTTAATTCAGGCATTTAATCACCTTTTATTTAATTTTTATTATAAGTTAATAATGAAATATAATAATATGATATTATATTTTCACATTAATAAATTTAATTCCTTAGAACCCTTGTTTAAATCCTAAGAATTTTCTTAAAATTTGACTCATTCCAAATGTACAAATGAAATACCAAAGCAACCATCCAATTGCAAAAGGAATAGTAGCTTGACCACCATATAATAATGGCCCAATTGTATGGAATATAGGAGTCAAAGTAGCATAATAAACTGTAAGAGGAAGATGAACAATTACTCCACTTATAGCTGATGCTCTCATCCACCAAAATACAAGTAAAATTGGAACCATAGTAACAATAGCTGGTTTAAATGAATTAGTCATCATTTTACTTTGTTTTTCCATAAATTCAGATTGCTTAGCTTGAAGCTTAGCTACTTTTTTACTATCACCACTTGTTTGAGCCTCTCTTAATTCATTTTGGAAATCTTTCATTTCCTGTTGAATAGATTGCATCTCTTCTTGATCAACTAAAAATTTATTAGCAATAGTTGTTATCAAAGATACAAGTGTAGCAATCAAGAATACTGTGAAAATTGGATTTTCAGGTGTTGGATCCATAGCAATTAACGGGTCAAAAATAAAATTTAACCCTTCCATAATCGGATCCATAATTGAAGAGAATATATCAGCCATAAAAATTCCTCTCTAATTTATTTTAAAAGATCAACCATCTTAGACACTGTATGGTCTAAGTGATTATCATGATTTTCAATAATTTTAACAGTTGCACCTGTTAATGTTGCATAAGCCATAGAAGCAGCTCTATTCATCTCTTGATGTAAATTTATATCTTTAACTCTTTCAACATCCCTTGTACGAGTTTCATCAGATAATCTTCTATAAATGATTTCATCAGGATTAGCTTCTACTAATATGAAGATATCAGGTTGTAATTCTTCAAGAACCCAAGCAGGAAGTCCTGGTAAGAATCCTGAAGGAGTACTAATAGTACAATGAGTATCTACAATTACATTTGCAGATTCAGACTTTTGTTTTATTCTTCTAGCAGCTTTTTTTTGAATAACTTTTTGAGTATCAGGACTTAATTTACGTAATTCATCCCTATCTTCAACAATTTTTTCTTCAATAGCTATTTCAGTCATTATATCCCCATAATTTAAATGGGTGTAATCAACCATCTCAAGAGTTTTATTGAGAATAGTTGTACTTCCTGAACCAGGAATTCCGGTTAAAACAATTAATTTCAATTAAATCCCCCAATATAATATATTAACTTAGAATTAATCTCCTAAGAATTTTCTAAGCATAGGATGTGAATCCATTAGCTGTTCTTCAGCCATTTCTTCATATAATTTATATACAATACCTACAGTAAGTAAAACACCAGTACCTCCACCTAAAGCAGATGTAAGATCTGCTCCAAATGCAATAAGTCCTACATATACACCACTAATAATAGTTAATGCAGGAATATATTTTCTTAATATTTTATATAACTGACGTTTACTACTTCTAAAACCAGGTATTTGAATACCAGAATTATAAAGTTGTTCTGAAACTTTTTTAGCATTTAATCCACTGATTTCTACCCAAAGATAAGAGAACAGTATACAACAACCAATAAAGAATATTGCATAAATAAGAACTCTTAATGGATCTGTAAGAATTAAACTTAAACTAGTTGGAGTAGATAAATATAGAGCTATTCCACTTACAGCTTTTCCTTGTTCAATAGTACCTAATATTGGGAATCCAATTCTTTGGAAAACACTAGCCATTAACGATACATTAACAAGTAATGCACTAGTTAGAATAACAGGCATATTACTAGCATAAACAAATTTCAAAGGATATTTTGCTACAGAACCTCTAATTCTACCATGCCCTCTAACTTGTCCATGAGATATAGGAATTTCAACCCTAATAGATTCACCATACACAACAACTAAAAATACAACAATTGTTGCAAATAAAGGAATGAGTAATGAGAAATCTACAGATCCTGTGAAAATTGATTGTATAAATCCTGGAATAATACCTGGAAGTGTACCATCAGCTGTTGGAAGGAAATTAAATGTACCTACCATAATAGCTTCACAAACACCAGCTGCAATGAATAAACCAATTCCACTACCAAAACCCCATTTAGATACTACTTCATCAAGATATAGAACAAGTATCGCTCCAATAACTAGTTGAAGGAACAAAATACCTATATAAGAATTATCAATAGGAACTAAACTTCCAGTTAATACTAAAACAGCAGCTTCAAATACTGTGAAAACTATAGTTAGAACTTTTTGAGTACTTTGGAAAAGTGCTTTATCTTTATGAGAAGATAAGTCCAATTTTAAAAGTTTAGAACCTACTAAAAGTTGCAGTACAATAGATGAAGTAACAATAGGACCAATACCTAATGTAAGAATTGAACCGAAACTACCAGCCATAACAGCTCTTAATTGTGCAAATTGATCAACAGCATCAGGTCTAAGACCAAATAAAGGAATTTGTGTTAAAACGAAATATAATACTAAAATAATAGCAGTCCATTTTAACTTTTCATTAAAATCTTCCCTATGAATAGGTGCTTTTACCTCAGGCAATAATCGAAACAATGGAGTAAAACGCTCTAAAATCATATTATTCCTCAGTACTGAAAGTGAAGTTATAACTCTATAACTTCTCCTCCAAATTCTTCTATTTTAGCTTTTGCAGATTCTGAAAAACTAGGTGATTTAACAGTTAAAGCTTTAGAAATAGTTCCTTTAGCTAAAACTTTATTATAACCTAATTCAGTAACATCAATTACAATGGAATCTCCATCTTTAGTAGCAAGACCTTTATCTAAAAGTTCCTCAGCTTTTTCTTCTAAGAAAGATAAGTTAACAGGATTACTTTTTTCAATCATTTTTTGAGGTCTTTTAAAACCATGTTTTCCATAATGATCTGGGTCAAACTTAACAGTCCAAGTCCAGTGTTGTTTGGAAGCTCCAGCATTACCTTTACCACCTTTATTACCTGCTCCTCTTCTCTTTTTGGAACAGCCACCACCAATAGATCTTGAACCCCTCATTTTATTAATTTTACGTTTTGTTCTAATCATATTGTCACCTTAAGCCATTTTTTTAGCAAGATCTTTAATTTCTTCGCCTCTGTAACCTAAAGAACCACCTTCATTAAAAGAAACACGAATATCTTCATATCCTTTTCTAGGAGGGTGTAATCTTAATACAGGTTTAATATCTAAATCGGACAATTTAACTTCACCATTAACTAATGCTTTAGCTAAATCATCAATTGAGGAGTAATCAGTATTTTCTTTTAAATATTCATCAGTGACTTTTTCTCCACCACTAATTTCTCCTCTTTTAGAAATAATTTCTGCTAGAGTTTCTGAGTCAATTTCTCCCCAAGTAACATAATCTTTAGATTTTTGAAGCATACCTTCATAACTAGGATTTTCTTCAACTAATACTGCATGACTAATTCTGTTAAGTCTGAGCATTTTTAAAGTATCAGCTATACTTCCTATAACACCAGTAGTTCCTCTAACTCTAATAACTAAAAACATAATACCACCGTTTATTTAGAGCAAACTCCCATACTCTTAAGGTCTTTTTCACTAGCTTTAACTTTACTTAAAGATTTCAAAGAATCGAAAATAGCATGTGCAAAGTTAACAGTAGTTTGAGTTTGGCCACTTGATTGAGACCATACATCTTTAATACCTGCAAGTTTTAAGATTGTTTTACCAACATCTCCAATTACAAGTCCAACACCTGCTGGAGCAGGCATTAATGTAACATTTACACTACTAGTTTTTCCTTGGACTTTGAAAGGAACTGTATGTTCTTTTCCACAAACACAACCCCAATCACCGCAACCTCTTCTAACTTTAATAATGTTATATTTAGCATTATCAACAGCTTTTCTTATTGCAGGTCCAACTTCTTTAGCTTTTCCTTGACCTAATCCAACATATCCATCTTTATTACCAACAGCAACAATTACTCTGAAATTAACTTTTCTACCAGATTTATGCATTCTTTGAACAAGATTTACATCCATAACTTCTTCTTCTAAATCTGGGATTAAGGCATCAAGTATTTCTAATTCCATAATTGGAAGCCCTTTCTCAAAGATTTCATCAATATCAGTAATAGTACCATCTTTAACTAATTTACCAAGTTTAGTTTTTGGTTCCCATTCTTCCATATTAAAACTCATAGTTATACCTCAGCCTCTTCGATTTTATTTTTAGTTTCTTCAAAGTTTTTAGGTAAGTCTGAAGGTTGAAGTCCTCTTTCTAAATATTTAGAGAACAATTTTTTAACTTCATCATCATTTAATGATTCTGCATAATTAGCTATGTGTTCACCGTTAATACGATCATCACTTGGTAAAACACTTTCTCCATGAGGAACTTCTAAACCAGAATCAACAGCTCCTTTTAAAGCTGCGAAAATTTTAGATCCTTTAATTGGAGATTTTAAACCAATGTCTAATATTGCACTTTCAACACCATTAGCTAATGCTTTTTTACCACAAAGGTAAGCAGTTAAATAAGCTGCACTGGTATTTTTCATACCACCTAACCAGCCTAATTCTGCTAATTCTTTACTATTTGCAGAAGCAACAGTAACATCGCCTTCTTTCATATAATTAATAATTTGAACATTAATATAAGAGTTAGATACCCTAACAACTAAACGAGATTTATCATGTTCTACTAATTTTAATCTAGCAGCATAGTCAGTTTTACCTTCTCTTCTTCTTCTAAATGCCACTTTATATTTTGATCCTTGTGCCACTTTAACTCCCCCTATTTAATCAAATCATGATCCCGAGCATATGTCTTCATGTAAGATTTACTTCTGAAGGCACCACCCTTAGCCATTTTATATAATTTACGGTAAGTAGTAGCATCAATTTCGTTAGCTCCACGCATATCTTTAAGATCTTTTCTTAAAGCTCTAATGGTAGTCATCCATACTTGTTTTTTAGGTGAACGAGCATTTTTCGCCCCTTTTACACTACCTCTACCTTTTCTTTTACCTTTTTTCTTTTGTTCAGCTATTTTTTTAGATCTGTAGCTACTAATACCTTTTTTAGGTTTCGCTTTAATAGCTCCGTCATTTATTAGCTGCTTTACACCTTCTCTTGTAATAGCCCTTGATACTTCTTCTATTTGATCTGGATCAATCCAAACACGATTGAGTCCTACTTTAAGTATACTTGCAGCCAATCTTTTTTGAGTAGTAAGATTCATTTTAATCCTCCTTTATTCAGCAAATTGCTGATAAACCTAGATTTCTCTAAGTTAATCCCTTTATTAAACATAAAAATCATTTTTATCATATGATCCCTTTAATGATTTTTAAATATTATTTAATAAAATTGATATGTAAAGTATATTTATTTATTTAAAATTTTTATACCTAATTCAGATGCTTTATTAAGCATTAAATCTTTTTTCCTTTTACCAATAGAAGCACTTATTCTTCCAGCTTCAGTTGCTGGATCTAAGTTTTCTAATTCCTTCATATTACGAACAAGAACATCTTTAAATCCTGAAGGATGTAAATATCTAGTGTCCCTAGGAGTCCTATAACCAATAGATGGCATAGCAGGTTTTCCTGCCTCATATCTCCTCATTTTACTAGTTTTACCTCTAGGACGTCTCCATTTAATCCCTAGTTTTTTATAACGAGCATATTCTTGTCTTTTAAATCTTTTATTCATTTAAACCACCCTTATTCTTTGCTAGTTAAATATATTCCATCTTGGAATACTCTAGGATCTCTTCCTTTAATTTTTGTTGCTTGTTCTAAGTTAGCCATAGTTTGACCAACATCTTCTTTATTAACACCAGTAATAGTAACTTCGTCTCCTTTAACAGATACTTTAGCATCCCCAACTATTTTAGCATGTCTTGGATGTCTTTCTCCAAGGAAATTATCAATATTTACTTTGTCCCCAGCTGGTTTTACAGTCATTGGAAAGTGAGCAAAAACAATTTTCATATGATATGTAAATCCATCTGTAACACCAATAATCATATTACTAATATGTGCTTTTGTTGTTCCAATCATTGCTTTATCTTTCTTTTTAGGAAAAGAAGTTTCTAAAATAACTTTATTATCGTCAATTTTTATATTGACATTAGGATGAGTAAATTTTCTAGAAATTTGTCCATTAGGACCTTTAATAGAAACATCATCATCAATTATAACTTCAACGCCTTCAGGGATAGTTATTTCTTCCCTTAAAGCTGCAGCTACTACCATCATATCACCTAATACATGTAAGCCAACAAACGACCGCCAATTCCTTTTTCTTTAGCCTCTTTGTGAGTCATAATACCTTCAGGAGTTGTAACGATTAAAATACCAAAATTTTTTGCTGGCAAATATCTTTTTTCAAATTTCTCAAATTCGTCTTTTTTAACAGCATGACGAGGTTTGATAACACCACATTTGTTTATGTTACCATCTAATTCTACAATAAATTTACCTGCCTTGTTGTCATCAATATATTCAAAATTTTCTATATAATTCTCTTTTTGCATTGTACTTAATACATGACCAATTAATTTAGAAGCAGGAGAAATACAACAAGAATCATTTACTTGTAATTCATTGTTTCTAATATTAGTTAAAGCATCTGCGAGAGGATCCATAAGACTCATATAAAACACCTCTAATTATATTTTTTAAAACCTATTTTAGGAGCTACTTCCCTAAAACATTGTCTGCATAAACTTAGGCCATATCTACTAATCATTGCAGAATGATCGCCACAGCGAGTACATTTTTTTGCTGCTTTTCCATATTTTCTTGGCAAAATATCACCTTATTATGAATTCAAATTAATTTGGAAGTTATCTTCCATATATTTTACAGTTTCCTCTTTAGTAATTCTATGTTTTTGAGGAACATTTTTATGTTGGATTTTTCTTTTATTTATCCTATAACCTGGTTTTTCAAAGGTAATAGACACATTTAATCCAAAAATACCAATATCTGGGTCATATCTCATACCAGGAATATCAATATGTTCAGAAATACCAAAAGAAAGATTTCCATTATCATCAAACTGAGTAGGTCTAATATTTCTACCCATACCTTCTAAAACCATATCAATAGCTTTATTAGCTTTTTCACCACGTAAAGTTACTTTACAAGCAATAGGTTGGTTTTTTCTAATACCAAACTCTGGATTTGTAACTTTAGAATAGGTTTTAACAGGAGTTTGATCAAACATTTTCTCTAAAAGAAGAATAGCTCTAGATAATCTTTCACCAGATTCTCCAACACCAATATTAACAGTTGCTTTAGAAATTACAACATTACTCATTGGGTTCATTTGTTAACCTCCAATAAGGAAATAGCAGGTTTATCAGTACCTACAACAAATGCATAATCTTTTAAAGTAAGGAAAGTATCTTTTTTACTATTTTCAATAAGAATTGTATTTGGTTTTGAAGCTTCATTAATAATAATCTCAGAAATAGTTCCTAATTCACCAATATGCTTACCACCTGTTACAAGTACAGTTGCACCATCTTCGAATTTGAAAGTATCTTCGATTTCATTATCCTCAAGCTTTAAAGTAATTACATCTCCAACAGAATAATCATCATCTACAATTAAGTTTTGACCATCATGTAAATTTAATTGAGTTTTTCCGTCTTTGATAGTAGTTTTATTAACAATTTTACATAATTTAGAGCTATTTTTATCTACTGGATGTAATTTTAATCTACCTTTTAAATCTAAAAGAATTCTATAAGATTCTTCTGTTTTAGGAATTTCAATTATATCCATAAACCCTACAGGGAATTTATAATCTTTAATAACTCTTCCATCAACTAAAACATTACCTGAATTGATAATTCTTTTTGCTTCTCTAGAATTATCTGCTAAACCTAAAATATCTCTAATAACTAATGTTAAAGATAAAGATTCATTAATTGGATGTGAACCAGGAGCTGGTTTAACTGTCCAAGTATCTTCTTTTGGATGAATAGGCCATGTTTTAGGCGCTTTATATCTTTTAAGATGTTTTCTTGATCCCATCTTAGCCATATTAATTATCTCCTTTTACATTTTTAATTCTTCTGTCATCATCCATATCAGCATCAATAATCATTAAGTTAGATGGATCCACTGGAAGGAAAACTGCATTGCCATCAGGTTTATTTAAAGTTACACCTTCAACATTTACTTTATAAGAAGTATAACTTAATTCTACAACATTTCCTTCATGTTCCTTGAAATCTCCACGAACAACTTTAACTTTATCTCCAACTCTTAAAGGTAAAGATTTTTTCCCAACTTTATCTTTTAAGTCTTTGCTTAAGTTAGCACTCATATGATTACGACGTTCATGTAATGGTGCAGTATATAACGCTTTTCTTTGTTTTCTTGGTTGTTTTGACATTATATCACCTATACCAAAATGCTTGCAGCACTGCCTACACTCGGCCATCTATCAGCTGCTTCTTTAGCTACTGGACCTCTAACTTCTGATCCTTTTAAAACTCCTTCTGGAGTAATAATAACAGCAGCATTATCTTCGAATTTTACACGAAGTCCATCAGCACGTTTGAATTCCTTTTTCTGTCTAATAACAACTGCATTAACAATTTCTCTCCTCATATCTGCAGTTCCTTTTTTAACAGAAGCAACAACTAAGTCACCTACACCAGCAACATCGAGTCTTCTACGAACTCCTTTATATCCTTTTACAGATATAATTTCAATTTCACGTGCACCAGTATTATCTACACATTGAAGAGTAGCACCAATTGGCAAAGATTTAGATACATTAGATGTAATTGCTTTCATAATCTTACTCTCCTTTTACTTCAACTAAAACAAAATGTTTAGTTTTACTTAAAGGTCTGCACTCTGCAACTTTAACTAAGTCACCAATATTAACCTCAAAGCAATCTGGTTTATGAACATTTATTTTAGATTTTCTTTTTTCATATCTTTCATATTTTCTTATGAATTTATAAAAACTACGTTCTACACTGATTGTTTTTTCAGCTTTGTTACTAACAACAACCCCTTCAAGAACCTGGCCTCTTACTGGTAATGTACCATGAAAAGGACAAT
The DNA here is from genome assembly GCA_030266405.1 of Methanobrevibacter sp. OttesenSCG-928-I08. Taxonomy (GTDB): domain Archaea; phylum Methanobacteriota; class Methanobacteria; order Methanobacteriales; family Methanobacteriaceae; genus JAHKLT01. Next base: position 26,368 of record JAJDHW010000003.1, on the reverse strand, counting down.
TAGGATCATCACATGTAGTTTTTGGTTCTTGAACATTAAGCCCAACCATATTATCACCTATATTTTTTTATATCTTTTTTTTATCCTATCTTCAGGACGAATCAACAAAATTTTTCCGTCAATCTCTACAAACTCTCCATTTGGAAGTTTGAATTGAAAAATTGAAACATCTTTAGGAAATATTTTTTCTGAAATATTACCATTTTCCTCGATAGTTTCAATTTTTAGAGTATTTTTTGTCTCATCTATAACAATTCCTTTTAAATTAAAAGATTTATTATGAAATTTTTTAACATTAACATTTAAACCAATCAATTCATGGTGCACAATGTTTTTACTATTAATCATAATTTCATCTTCTTAGAAATCATTTATAATGATTTAATAATTATCATTGAATAAGATGAAAAACTTACCTTCTTTTTCTTTTTGAGTCATTCCTTTTAGATTCGCGAATCTCAATAGTGTCTGACGAAAAGCCCATATCAGATAAAACTTCTTTAACTTTAACTTTATGGTCTCCTTGAAGCTCAATTTGTTCATTTTTGGCAGTTCCGCCACATGCACATTTAGCTTTAAGAGTTTTGGTAAGTTCTTTTATATCAATATCATGTTCATCTATACCTTCAATAATAGTCATGAGTTTTCCAAATCTTCTTCTAACAGTAAAAACTTTTACTGTTTGAACTTCTCTTGCGATTTCTTCACAAACACAAAGTTCCTCTGGAAGCCCACAAACATCACAGATTTTTGACATTTAATTCTCCTTTTGTTTTTCGTTCATAATAGTAAGGACACGAGCTATGGTTCTTTTAAGCTCTCTAACTTTCCCAGGATTTTCATTAACTCCTGCAGCTGCACTTTTAGAAATATTTTTGGCTAATTCTGCTTTGAGTTCAACCAATTTTTCTTGGATGTCCTCAGTTTCCATTTCCCAAATTTCTTTACTTCTTAAAATTGCCATTTTTTTTCAACTCTCTATAATTAATTAAATTAATTATTCTTCTCCATTATCTTCAGATTCTTCAGCAGATTCTTCAGCAGCTATTTCTTCAAGATCTTCAATATCAATTTCTTCTTCAATTATTTCTAACTCTTCGAGATCTTGATCATCTTCATTAATAATAACTTCTTCATCAACTACTTCTAATACTTCAGTTTCTACTACTTCGTTATCTTCAATAATTTCCATTTTTGGAGGAAGAATTTCAACAGTATCTGGTAAAACCGCACCCGGAGGCATGATTCTTACATAAATTCCTAAAACACCAGGTTTTAATTTAACAGTAGCAAACCCTTCTTCAACAAATCTTACTGAAGGTTCTCCACATTTTTTAATGTAACCTTCAACAAATTTAGCTACTGCAGATCTGGAACCTCTAATTTTACCAGAGATAGTAATTTCAACACCTTGAGCTCCTGCTCCCATAATTCTACGAATAGTGGAGTAAGCAACTCTTCTAAAATGCATACCTCTTTGTAACATATTAACAATTTTATATGCCATTATTTTAGGGTTGAGTTCAGGAACATCAACTTGTTTAACTTCGATTTGAGGATTATCTAAACCGAAATCATTTTTTAAGGTACTGGTAATAGCTCTAACATTTTTTCCCCCTCTACCAATAACCATACCTGGCCTTTCAGCAAAGACAACAACCATTGTTCCAAGAGGAGTGATTTGAACTTCCATTCCACCATAACCTGCTCTTTCAAGCTCTTTTTCTAAATATTCATCAATTCTAGTCCTTTTAAGACCTTCTGTGACAAAATCTTTTTCTATCATTAATTTAAGCCTCCTCTAAAACAATTTGAATATGAGTGGTTGGAGTGTTAAATGGAGTAACTCTTCCAAAAGCTCTTGGAATAGCTCCTCTAATAATAATGCCCCTGTGACTTGATATATGTTCGATAACAAGTTTTTCATTATCTAAACCTTTATATTCAGCATTTGCTTCAGCATTTTCTAAAACTCTTAAAATTTGAGTAGCAGCCTTAACAGGATACCTACCACTAGGCCATCCTTTTAAACCTTTTCTGTGACCTACTTTTTTATTATGTCTTTTGAAAGGAACAGCTTTTTTCATATCAATTACTTCATTTAAGTAATTTTTAGCTTTAGAAACTTCCATTCCTCTCACAGCATTACAAATCTCAACACAATGTTTTGGAGAAATCTTAAGGGATCTAGCCATAGCACGTGCTGTTTTAGATTCGTTAACTTCTTTATTATGAGCGTATTTATTAGCCATGATAAAATCTCCTTATTTAAGTGGTACAAACATAGATGATCTTGTAGCACCCATACCTGGGTCACCATGTTGAACTCTTTGTCTTGTAGGTGCAAATTCACCAAAGTAACAACCAATCATTTCAGGAGTGATTTTTACTTCAACAAAGTTTTGACCATTATATATACCAAAAGTAGTACCTACCATTTCAGGTAAAACAATCATATCTCTACAATGAGTTTTTATAACAACTGGTTTACCATCCTTTCTTTCTTCTTTATTTAATTTTCTCATTTTATCCAGCACGATTTTTTGTCTTGGTAAGAATCCTCTTTTTAAAGATCTTCTTTGTCTTGCTGGTAATAATTTAATTACTTCCTCTAAGGACATATCTTGTAATTCCTCAAGAGTGAAACCTCTATATTTAAATATCTTTCTTGCCAATTAATCACCCCCAAATTATCTTCTTTTACCTGTTCTTTTAGCTGCAATTGAACCAACTTTTCTTCCTGGAGGCGCATGTCTAGAAATAGTAGTAGGACGTCCAGGGTGTTGTCTGTTACCTCCACCATGAGGGTGGTCAACAGCGTTCATTGCTACACCTCTAACAGTCATAGACTTTTTACCCTTAGCTTTAAGAGCATGCCATCTATTACCTGCTTTAAGGAATGGTTTTTCTTTTCTTCCTCCACCAGCTACAACGCCGATACTTGCACGACATTTAGGATTTAAATATTTTAATTCCCCTGATGGTAATTCCACAACAGATTGATTTGCGTCATGAGTTATTAAAGAAGCGTAAGTTCCAGAAGATCTGACAAAACGTCCACCGTCGCCAGGCCTATTTTCTATATTATATATAGGTGTTCCTTCAGGAATTTCTGCAAGAGGTAAAGTATTACCAAAGCTTATAGGTGCTGATATACCGCATTCGATTTCATCGTTAATTTGAATAGTTTCTGGAGCAAGAATAAATCTTTTTTCTCCATTTTCAAATTTAACTTCCGCAATAGGAGCAGTTCTTCCCGGATCATGCACGATATCAGTAACTTTTCCTTTAATACTGCTTTCTTTTTCTAATGCATCATAAGCCCTATATTGGATTTTATCTTTAAAACGGTGAGAAGCAACACGATGAGCAGGAGTTCCTCTTCCTCTTCTTTGAATTATAAGTCTTTTTCCCATCTTAAAATCCTCCTTAGAATACTCCTATTTTAATAGCTATGTCTTCAGCAACGTTTTCTTCAACAAGTTTAACATAAGCTATTTTTAAACCTTTAGAGCTAATATGAGTATTAACTTTAGCAACTTTTTCTCCAAAAAGATCTTCAACAGCATTTTTGATAGATTTTTTAGTTGCTTTTTGGTTTACAACAAAAGTAAGTTCATTATTTTGATCGATTAAGTTCATAGTCTTTTCAGTGACATGAGGTCTTACGATAACTGAATATGAATCCATAATAATCACCTTTATTTTCCTTCAAGCTCGAAAGCTATTGGAATAATCCTCCTAACTTTTCGATAGCGGATTTAGTAAAAATAGTAAGTCTTCCTGGGTGAGTACCTGGAGCTAATAATTCAGCATTTAGGTTTTCTACAGTTACAACATCTACACCAGAGTGATTTCTTGCACCTAAACTGATACCTTTATCCTCGCCAACTACTAAAAGAGGTCCTTTAACATTTTTATATTTACGGCCTCTTGTTTTTCCTCTACCTGCTCTAATTTTCTTTCCAGATTTAGAACGAGTAATATCCTCAAAGACACCTAAACTTTTAAATATTTCACGAGTTTCTTTAGTTTTCTTAACAGAGCAAATATCATCTTCAACGACAATAGGGAATTGTTCTACATTATCAATATTATGACCTCTATTTTCTACTAATTCTTTATCAGAAGTAGCAGCAATAGCTGATCTAATTGCAAATCTTCTTTCTTTAATATTGATTTTTTCATGATGATTTTTTTGTGCTCTTGTAGGATGAGCTTGTCTACCACCGACAGCTAATGGAATAAAAGCTGTTTTAGAACCATTTTTGATTCTTGGTACCATAGCTGCACCTCTACCTGATCCCCATGATTCTGCAGAAGTTCTTTTACCTGCCATAGGATCATTACCCCATGGTTGTACTCTAGCAGTTTGAGCAGAGATTACTGCTCTTTTGATAAGATCTGGCCTAAATTCTTCATTAAAAATAGCTGGAAGTTCAATGTCTTCAGTGACTTTACCTTCCTTAGAATAAACATTAACCTTCATAATTAGACACCTTGTTTAGATTTAGTGTTAATATAATTTATTTGAGGTAAATCGTCAGATTTTTTAGGCCTCATAGCTTTTCTGAGAATAATTAATCTTTTTGATGGCCCAGGAATTGATCCTTTCATCAAAATATAATCATTTTTAACAAGCCCGTATTTAATGAATCCACCATCTGGATTAATCTCTTTTACTTCACTTGCATCAGCAATTTTCAGAATTTTTTTATTAAACTCTGTTCTTTTATGGTAACCCATTTGTCCTGCTTGAGCAACAGTCCACATAGTTCTTGAAGGAGTCCAAGGTCCTATTGAACCTACGTGTCTAGCTTTACTACTTCTAGCAGCTTTACCATATTGAATTCTGATACCCCATCTTTTAACAACACCTTGGAATCCTTTTCCTTTAGTTGTTGCAATTGCGTCAACAAATTGACCATCATTAAATATTTCGCTAGCTTTAACTTCATTACCTAATAATTCTAATGCAGCATTAAGTTTTTCTTCTGGATTGGTACCACCAATACCACATTCAAATATATCTGGTTTTTTCTTAGGCACACTAGTCACCTTAGGATTAGTGTGTACTAATATTTTAATATCCTCGGTTTTATCTAAAGTTTCCTGAATTTTTGCAATAGCTTCAGATGATTTATATTCCTTAGGAAGTGAAATTTTCCTAGAGAGTTCCTCATCCAAATTATCTGCGAGAACTTCAGTTATAACTTTTAATCCACGAGTTGTTTTTTCATATGCTCTTATACCCATTACTACGACAGGCGGAACTTCTAATACAGTTACAGGAGTAAAAACTTCCATACCATTTGTTGGAGAATTTTTATCTGTGTCAGTAACCATAGCATGTGTCATACCGACTTTATATCCCGCGAGACCTAGTAATTTTGGTTCATCTTGAGTTGGCCAAGATTTTATTCTTGGAGTCTCTTTAGCAGCTCTTTTTCTTGGACTGAATGCTACAGATCCTTTTCTTGGCTGATGATGTCTTACCATTTAATAACCTCCTTATTTTTAAATTTCCATTTATTTTTTAAATTAAAATTTTTAAAGCTAACTATAAGATAAAATAATCTAATAGATTAGCTAATTTAAGATAATTATAAAATTATCTTATGATAAATAGTAATAGATAGCTAAATAGCTATTTAAAACTAGATAAACATGAGTTTTTAATATATTCTTTTTATTAAGCATTTAGAATGCAAACTGTATTTATGTATAAATTTTGCAATTTTAGAGCAAAATATCTAATTAAATAATTAGATTATCGCATTAAATTAAATAAAGATAGTGTAGCGACGACGGCTTCTTCAGTTCTAACAGTTTCAGTTCCTTGATTTGGAATAGTATTTAATTCACAAATATCCCATTTTGAACTAGAAATGTTATCTTCAATTGAAGAATATGGCCCACCAAACAAAATAGCAATGCTTTGAGACTTATCTACTTTATAATTTAATTCATCAAAAATAGAATTTATAAGATTCCCATACCTTGTGGTTGAAACAACAAAGTCAGGATTTATTAATTTCAAGCTATTTTTAAGACTCTTATTTGTGGATATAACATTATATCCCCAGTAAACGTCATCTGGTTCATCAGGTGTGACTATTACTTCTTTAGCAATCTTAGTAACTTTGAAGCTAAAAATTTTATTAACAGTTAGTTGCTCTTTGCAAAAAGCTAGGTTTTCCATACCAATATCTACAAAAGTTCCTTTTTTATTTCTTTTAACAGTGAAACCTTGCCTATAATCTCCAACTTTTGGTTCATCATCCGTTGGATGGTGAGGAGTTCTAAGTGGAGGTAAAATACCCACATGTTTAAGCAATTCCTTAATAGGATATGCTCTTTTTCTTAAATACTGAGGAGTATTCATATAGCCTAAAATTTCACTAATAAAATCTGCATCTTTTTCAGCATAATCTCCATTATGGCCATCATTATAAATAACCACATTATCTATTCTGAAAACAGCTAAAGCTCTACCTATCATTCCAACTTTGGAAGTTTTAAGTTTAAGATCTCTAGTTTCTGAAATAAATGAACTTGGTAAAAATACAGATACCTTATCTTTATACATTTATAACTATCTATTAATTATATAATATAAAGATTATGTTAACAAAATATAGCTATCACTAATACAATCATACATTCATCAATATTATATCACTTATAATATTGGTAGCTCTGCTACAAATTATACTCAATAGAATATATTATTATAAAATATAATAAAAATACTATTTAAATATATTGATTTTACAATAAATTAAAAGACAAAAAAAGAATGTTACAATAAAAGAATATTAAAATTTTAGTTTATTTTTAATAATAATCATCTTAAATAAGCTTATTTTAAATAATAGCTATTTAAAAATTTTCCACTCTAAAAACAATTACATCCACATTTTTTACATCTTGTGTGTGAAAATCATAAATTTTGGAAATAGGAAAGCGATATTTAAACTCATGACTTATTGTCATTCCTAAATTTTCAAAATAATCAAAAATAAAATCATGAGTTGATGCCATATGAAAAGAATAAATAACATCAGCCATTTTTGAAGCAACATCAATAAACTTTATATCAATTCCTTTTTTTGATCTTTCTTGAGATCCAAAAGGAGGGTTTTGAATTAAAGTATCACATTTATAATCTAATGTATCTTTTGTAATGTCTTTTACTAAAAAATCTATATTTTTCAAGTTCATTTTATTAGATACATCTTCTGCAATATTAATTGAACTTTTATCAATATCTATACCTAAGACTTTTTTTGCATCTAATAAACTTGAAGCAATTGCAAGGATACCTGTTCCACAAGCTAAATCAATTATGTTTTGATCTTGAATGTCTCCTAATGAATAAGCATTCCATAATAAATCAGCAGCAATTGAAGATGATGTAGGATATTGTTCTAATGACACATTAGGATTTTGATGTTTTGGTATATTTTGAATTAACATTTCAAGATGCTTTTTCTTAGATATTTTTTTCATATTTTAAAACCCACTAATAGTAAAAAGTTTATTCTACAAATTATAATATAATTAATTATTATAATAATATATATAATTTAAACAAACTTGATGAGGTTTTATATGTTTGATAAAATATTGATTGCAAATAGAGGGGAAATAGCTATAAGAATTTTACGTGCATGCCGTGAATTAGATACAAAAACAGTGGCAATTTATTCTGATGCAGATAAATCTTCTCTTTATACTAATTATGCAGATGAAAGTTACCCTCTAGGTAATCCTTCTCCATCAGCTTCATATTTAAATATAGACAAAATTATTGATATTGCTATTAAATCTGGTGCAGATGCAATACATCCAGGATATGGATTTCTTGCAGAAAATTCTCAATTTGGTGATGAATGTGAGAAACATGGAATTAAATTAATTGGACCTAGTGGAAAAGCTATACAGGAAATGGGAGATAAAATAACCTCTAAAAAATTAATGAAAAAAGCTGATGTTCCTGTTATTGAAGGTACTGATGGGGGAGTTACCGATATTAAAGAAGCTGTTAAAATAGCTAATAAGATTGGATATCCAGTTATGGTTAAAGCTTCTGCTGGTGGCGGAGGTATCGGAATGCGTGCTGTTTATGAAGAAGATGAGCTTATACGTGCAATTGAATCAACACAATCTGTAGCTTCTACTAATTTTGGAGATTCCACAGTATTTATTGAAAAATATCTTGAAAAACCTCGTCACATTGAATTCCAAGTAATGGGAGATGAACATGGAAATGTAATCCATGTAGGAGACAGAGAATGTTCTATTCAAAGAAGGCACCAAAAATTACTTGAAGAAGCTCCTTCAACAATCATGACAGATGAACTTAGGCAGCAAATGGGTGAAAGTGCTGTTAAAGCTGCAGAATATATAGGATATAGTAGTGCTGGAACAATTGAGTTCTTATATGATAGTGGAAATTATTATTTCTTAGAAATGAATACTCGTATCCAAGTAGAACACCCTATTACTGAAATGATTACAAACATCGATTTAATTAAAGAACAGATAAAAGTTGCAAATGGAAATGAACTAACTTATTCACAAAAGGATGTCGAAATTAGAGGTCATGCTATTGAATGTAGGATAAATGCTGAAAATCCTCTTACTGATTTTGCTCCAGATCCTGGAAAAATTACAGCTTATAGATCTCCAGGAGGTCCTGGTGTTCGTATAGATAGTGGAGTTTATACAAATTATACAATTCCTCCATTTTATGATTCCATGATAGCTAAATTAATTACATATGGTAGAAATAGAAATGAAGCAATAGCTAGAATGAAAAGAGCATTGAATGAATATGTTATTTTAGGTGTTAAAACTACTATTCCTTTCCATCAAGCAATTATGAAAAATAAAAACTTTGTAGCAGGAGATTTACATACTCATTTTATTGATGAGCATAAAAAAGGCATTGATAAAGAAATGGAAAATGAAATAGCTGAAAATTTAGAAAGAATAAGTCGTTTAAAATCCACATTTATGCCTGGAAAGAAAATAGCTGCAATATCTTCTGCAGTTGGTTCTTATTTAAACACTGCTAAAGCTCAGAAAATTAATAAAAAATAAAAAAGATGATTTTATGAAAAATGAAATAATAAATCTTTTAAAAAAGCAAAATAAAATATCTGATGAAGTTGCTGAAGAATTTGGTACAATCGATATTAATGAATTTTTCAATGTAGTTAAAGAAACTGGTACTTGTAAAACTAATTACATTGACAGAGAAAGGTTAATAGCTAATTTAGATACAGAAATGTTTGGTGAAAATATTTATGTATATGATGAAGTTATGTCAACAAATACCCTTGCTAAATTCTTTGCAGAACAAAATTTTGAAGAAGGAACTGTAATTATTTCTGAAAAACAGACAAAAGGAAGAGGAAGATCTGGTAAAAAATGGGAATCTCCACTAGGAGGAATATGGTTATCTTTAATTTTACGTCCCCATGTAGATCCAAGTAAAGCTTCTCTTATAACACTTGCAACTGGAGTTGCTGTAGCTAATACAATTAAAAGTTTTGACATTGATAATGTAGAAATAAAATGGCCAAATGATATATTAATTAATGGTAAAAAAGTTTCTGGAGTTTTAACTGAAGCTGTAGCTAAACTTAATACTATTGAATATATTGTAGTAGGTGTAGGAATTGATGCTAATTTAGACATAGATACTATGCCTAGAGATTTACAAGAAGATTCAACTTCACTTAGTAATGAACTAAATAAGAATGTTGATGAAGTAGAAGTCATTATAAAATTCTTAGAAGAATTTGAAAAAGTATTTATTGAATTTAGTGGTGAAAAATACGAAGATATTTTAAAAGAATGGAGAAGAGAATCATATTCTATTGGAAAATATGTTAATATTCAAGAACCATTTGGAAATAGCTTTGATGGATATATTGTAGGGATAAACAAAGAAGGAGTTTTAATTGTAGAAAAAGCAGATGGTACACTTCAAAAAGTATTATCTGGAGAATATACTATTAAAAAATAAGATATAGTAATTAATTATTAAATACTATTTCTTTACATTTTTCTTCATTATCAACTACATTTAATAATTCATTAAATGAATTGATTATTTTATTAAATAAAACTTCTAAATCTAATTTTTTTCCATCATTAGTAGATAAATCAAAACGAATAGTTGCCGATGCTCCAGGCATAGATACTGCAGGTATAGTAATTATTCCTTCATTTTTAAGTAATATCATTGAATAAATAAATGATAAATCTTTTTTAGAAACACTTATATTAGTATTGTTTCTTTTTACTTCATTATATAAACCTTCAACAGATATCATAACTCCAGTTGGAGTTTTTTGAAAGTTGGTAAATTTAGTTTCAAGTAATTTTATAAAATCTTCTTTTTTAGAAAAGGCATTTATTAAATCTTCACCATCATATTCTTTTAAAGCATTTAACATAGCTAGAATAATTGGTGGTTGAGCTTCAAGACCAAATTGATTAGCTTTAACCTTAACCATATCAATCAAATCTTTAGTTCCAGTCATTAATCCTCCTCTAGGGCCATTCATAAGTTTATCTGTACTAGTTATAACTAAATCTGCACCTAAATCAAATGCTTTTTCTTGATTAAAAATAGTTGTTCTAAGACGAGCTCCAGATGCATCATCAACAAAAACAGGAATATTATGGTTTTTAGCTTGACTTATAACCTCTTTAAATAAGTTTTCATCTAATATTTTATGATCCATAGTAGAACCTGTAATAATAATCAAACTTGTATTTTCTAATATATGGAACTTGTTTATATTATCAAATTCAAAATAATTAGCATTAACTAAATTACAAGCTCTAATGATTGATGGATGAGCTGGAAATTCAGGTAAAAAATGAATAACATTGGAATCTTCTTCAACTAATGCTAAAATAGTTGCAAGAATTCCAGAACTAGTCCTATTAACTGGTAAAATCTTTTCACCACATAAATGGATTTTACCATATTTTTGGATTTCCTCTTCAAAAACAGCAGGACCAATATAAGTTTCTAAAAGATTTATTTCCTGATCTGTTGCAATAAATCCTCCAGAAAGACCTGTTAAATCAAATAAGGCATTTCTATTCTTATTAAAAATAAAATGTTTAATGATAGTTAGTGCATTTTCTCTTTTTTTAAGTTCATCTAAAGAGTTATCTACTATCATTATACCATCATGAAAAAATAAAAAAAATTATTCTGTAAATTTCAGATTAAAATCTTTCTCAAATGCTTCAACAATAACTTTAAGATCTTTATCAGCTATAGGTAGGGAAACAAAATCTTCTTCCCCTTCATTATAAGAATATTCTGCATCTACAATACTTCCTTCAGCAGTAGTATAAAAAATAATACTATCACCTTGTTCTTCTGGATTTTTTGTAGGTAAAAATATTTCAACAGATGCTCCTAACTGATCAAAGAACTTCATTTTTTCGTCGTCATCTTTAACAACTTTTTTAAATTTTCTAATACGGGATTTTAGCTTTTTTTCTGCGACTTCATCTAAGTTTCCTGCCATATTAACACAACCATGAATGAAAAATTATTATTTTTTTTATAGTAATTTATAAAAAATTAAATTTTAATCTATATAAAGATATCCTTAAAAACCATATATAAAGATTACTTCTTAAACTTAATACTTATATTTAGATTAAATGTTATTTAAAAAGACTATTTCCATGAGAGTCCATAGCTACAATTAAAGGTCCGAATGATTCAACTTTAAGATTCCAAATAGCTTCAGGAATGCCTAAATCTAACCATTCAACACTTTCAATGTCTTTTATAGCATCGACATATAAAGCAGCACAACCACCAGTAGCTACTAAATAAACTGCATTATTTTTTATTAATGCTTCTTTAACTGATTCATCCATTCCACCTTTACCTATTACGATTTTTACACCCATATCAATTACATCTGATTGATATGGATTCATCCTCATAGAAGTAGTTGGGCCAATAGCTATCATTTTATAATCAGGATCATTTTTTGAACCAGTATTTTTTATAATAGGTCCTGCATGGAAAATAGCTGCTCCTTTTAAATCATAGGGAGAACCTTCTTCTAAAATTTTTTTATGAGCTTGATCTCTTGCAGTTAAAACATTTCCTGATAAAGTAACTACATCTCCTATTTTTAAATCACTAATATTAAAACTCTCAATAGGAACATCTAAATTTTTCATTGATTCACCTTAAATAATTATTAATGTATAATTATATATAATGTTTGATTAAATAAATTTAGTGTAGATGAAATTAAAAATTCCTAATGAGGATAAATATGTCAAGTATGAGTAGTGTTGCAGGATTATCAAAATATATAACAACTTTACCTAAGACTAAAATCAGTATAGTCAATATAATTATTATAAGTTTTTTAACTGGAAGCGTGTATTTTTTAATCAATCCAATGGATGGAATGGGAATTCTAGAAAAAATAATATATGGTGGAACATTTGGATTTTGTATATTTGGACTTAGTTCAATAATGAGTGGTGGAATGAACCAACATGGAGTAAGTACATTACATGGAATTAATTTAAAAACAAAACATTCAATGTTTCTATCATTCATATCTATGATTGCAGTATGTGCAATTGTAATTATTGGAGGAATAGTTTCAACTATTTTTAATATGGATTTATTATTAAACAGTATAATATTTGGTTGTATCTTAAGTTTTGCATTTAATATTACAGTATTATGGAGTACTTCATCAATAGGCTTTTCAAAATCAGTTATTATTGGAGCTATTCAACCAATCCTCATATTAACAATGTTTGTAATTGTATCATTCTTTTCAAATCTTGGAGTAACAACAGAACTTGGAGTATTTTCATTATTTTTAAAAGCTTTAATTGGAAGTATAATATTTGCTCTTTTTATATATTCATTTATTACAGTAGTTGAATCTCCGATGAAGAAAAACTTAGGAATAGGAGTACTTGATTTATTAAGTTTATTTATAGCTCATATGAATGAAGGATCCAGCTCTCTTGAAGGATTATTTGAAAATATGGGAGAAAGTGTTGAAACCCTTGTTACTTTTGTAAGTTTTAAAACAAAAAAAGGAATAAAAGCATTATTTATAAGTCCTTGTGTGCATCCTGGTCCTTTAGGAGATATTGGGGGATCAAATATGCCAACAATTCTTGCAGATAAATTTGATAATTTTACAATGGTAGCTCATGGCCCATCAACACATGATTTAAATCCTGTTTCAACTAAAGAAATAGATAAAATAGAATCAGCCATTAGAGAAAGTTTAGATACTGTAGAATATTCTTCAATAGCTAGTAAATTTACTAGATATAATGATAAAAAGGCTAATGTAGGAGTTCAATTTTTTAATGAAGGAATGGTTGTTTTAAGTACTTTTGCACCATATGGTAGTGATGATATTGAATTTAGTGTAGGATTAACAATGATGGCAGAAAGTCAAAAAATCTGTAATGTTAAAGATTCAGTGATTGTTGATTGTCATAATTCCTTCTCAGAAGAAAGTGGACAAGTTTTACCTGGAAATCCTGAAGTATTTGAATGTATAGATGCAATTAATAAAATTGAATGCCCTCCTAAAGAAGAATCTACTATAAAAGTTGGATGTTGTGAAGATTTAATGGATACATTAGATAAAACTTCTGGTGTTGGAGATAGTGGAATAAAAACAATGATTGTAGAAGTTAATTCTCAAAGAACTGCATATGTACTTTTTGATTCAAATAATATGGAAATAGGGTTTAGAAAAGAAATTGCTGAAGCTGTTAGTGATTTAGAAATAGATGAAATAGAAGTTATGACAACTGATACACATTCAGTAAATACATTATCACGAGGATATAATCCTATCGGAATAGAAAAACGACCAGAGATTATTGAATATATTAGAAAAACAATAAAAATAGCTATTGATGATTTAGAAGAAGTTGAAGTTGGAACTGCTACTAAACGTATGAATCTTATAACATTTGGACCAAATAATTCAACAGAATTAATCTCAACAATAAGTTCAATAGTAGCTGTAAGTAAAATTGTAGCTCCAGTTTTGTTTATTGTAGCTATTTTAATTACAATAATGTGGATATTTTATTAGAAAAAATTTTATTTTAAATTAAAAAGAAAAAAAGAAGGTTATAAATAGTTAAATAAAAGAGTATAAACTATAAACCATGCAAATACAAAAGGAGCTATTCCGTCCCATAACCATGCAGAAAATCCTTTAATATCATCTTTATACAATTTTTGACAGATTTGACCTGCAATATATATTAATACTAAAGCAATAACTCCTGCAAATATATCATTTTTAAATCCAAACCAACCTAATGATAAACCTGCTGATAAAACTGAAGCAATTAAAGCAAAAATTATATGAATACTTGTAACTTTAATAACACTATCCAATACTATTCCTCCATTAAATAATAAAATAATCTTTATAACTTATATCAAATTAATAATATTTAAATGTACTATAAAATAGGAATATTTTTTTTTAAAAAAGCACTATTAAAACTAATTTTTATAATATTTAAAATGTTTAATTTAGTATAAATAGAAATTTTATATAAGAATTCTTTATTATATCAATAATCAATCCCTGATTAAAAAATTTAATGTAAATTTATTATTTAATTTTATTTTCTCTAATAAGATTCATTAAAAAAAGATAATTAATTTAAATTGAATTTAGGTATACCTAAATTTATATATAATAATCCCCAATAATATATTTAGGCAAGCCTTAATTTTAAATATATATTTTCTCTGCCATGAGAATTTTGAATTAATTATATAAATTCATGAAAATTTAATTTAAAAATTTTTTATAATTTAAAAAAAGTTTGTCTATTAATTTGGAGGACTAAAATGGATATAAAAAGAAGTTTAATACCAATAGCTATTATTTTAATATTAGCTATGAGTTTAAATGTATCTTCTGCTGAAAATCCAATAACTATTAATAATACAACAACTGAAGGAATTGTTGGGGCTATTAATGATGGAGCAGACTATGATACAATATATTTAAATCCAGGAATATATTCTGGTGAAAATAATAGCAATATAGAAATAAATAGAGAAATTACAATTATTGGAAATAGTGATAATCGTGACGATATTGTAATAGATGGATCTTATTTAAGTAGATTATTTACTATTACAAATAATGGTGCTTTAACACTTAGAAATCTTACAATAATAAATGGTTTTGTTAACCAAATAGGAGATGAAAGTGGTGGAGCTATATATAATGAAGGAAATTTAACAGTCGAAAATTGTGTTTTAGCAAATAATAGTGCAACTAACTTTGATTGGGAAAATATGTCCTTTAGTTTTGGTGGAGCAATCTGCAATATTGGAGGAACAACAATAATAAAAGATAGTTATTTCTCAGATAACATCGCTACTGGCGGTGGAGCAATAGCTGTTGAAGGTGGAATATTAGAAATAGAAAATTCTGATTTTATAGATAATTCAGCAAATTATGCTGGTGGAGCAATAGCTAATGGTGAAACTGGTACAATAACTGTTAAAAATAGTAGATTTAGAGGAAATAATGCTTACTTACAAGGAGGAGTTATTGCTCTAGAAGGAGGAGAATTAATAATAGAAGAATCTCGTTTTATCCATAATGAAGCTACAGAAGGTGGTGCAATATGGATGGGAGAAGGTAATGTATCAATAAGTGATTCATTTTTCCATGGTAATGAAGCAGAACTCTTTGGTGGAGCAATTTATCATGATTTAGGTGATTTAACTATAAGTGGAACAACTTTTGATGAAAATATAGCAATTGGAACTGGTTCATATTACGATGGATATGGCGGAGCAATAATGAAAGTTCAAGGAACTTTAATTATAGACGATAGCATATTTACTAACAATGAAGCATTAGCTGGAGGATCAATAAGTGTTGGTTCATTTGACGATATTTTAAATGATACTAATCATACTGCAGATGTAACTATAACTAATAGTACATTTGATAATAATAATGGTGATTGGGGAGCAGGAATTTTCTTATGGATAGGAAATGCTACAATATCTGATTCTATTTTTAATGAGAATAAGGCTACAATGGGATCTGCAATAACAACAATGGGTGTAAACTTAGATATATATAATTCAAATTTCACATCTAATTCAGCAGTAATTGGAGGAGCAATGGCAACAGAAGATGCAATAATATATATAAATAATTCATATTTCTACAATAATTCTGCAATCCAAGATGGTGGAGCAATATGTATTGAAGATGGAGAAATGAAAGTTGAAAACTCTTATTTTGAATCAAACATTGCACCTAATGGTGGAGCAATAAATGTATATGCTGGAGACTATGAACTCATCAATGCAACTTTTTATCATAATGAAGCAGATAACGGTGGAGCATTTTATATAATAGATGGATTTTTAACTATTGATAATTCTAATTTCATCCATAATGAAGCAAATAATGGTGGAGGAATTTATGTTGAAAATGATGCAGATATAGAAATTACTGACTCATTTTTCCATGGAAATGAAGCTATAAGTAATGGTGGAGCAATAAATCATGGTTTAGGAGACTTAGTTATAGAATGTACAACATTTGATGAAAATATAGCTATTGGAAACGAATCTTATTTATATGGATACGGAGATGGATACGGTGGAGCTATATTTAAACACCAAGGAACAATAAGCATTGATAATTCTATATTCACAGAAAATTATGCTGCAACAGGTGGAGCAATCACATTAGGTACTTTTGAAGATCTATTAAATGAAACAAACATTGATGTTTCTGCATATATCTCTAACAGTGAATTCAAAAACAACTCTGCACAACATTTCGGAGGAGCATTATTTGGATGGTTAGGTAATATGACTGTTGTAAACTCAAGCTTCAATAAAAATCATGGTGAAGGAGGAGCAGCAATATCTAGTATGAGCATTAATTTAGAAATTTATGATTCTAATTTTACAGATAATCATGCAGGTGCTGGTGGAGCAATAGCTACAGAAGATGCAATTGTTTATATAGAAAACTCTAATTTCAATAATAACACTGGTGATGAATTAGGTGGAGCAATAGCTATTGAAGGAGGAGAATACACAATCGTAAATTCCGACTTTAGATTAAATTCAGGTGTAGAAGGTGGAGCAATATGGATTATAGAAGGAACCCTTCAAATCAACAATACAACATTCTACCACAATGAAGCTGAAAAAGGTGGAGCTATTTATTTATCTGAAAATGGTACACTTTACATTGAAGAATCTAATTTCACCCATAATGAAGCAAATAATGGTGGAGGAATATACATAGAAGAAGGAACATTAGAAATTCAAGATTCCTTTTTACATGGAAATGAAGCTACAGTTAATGGTGGAGCAATTTATCATGACTTAGGTGATTTAACCATAGACAATACTATATTTGATGAAAATTCTGCTATTGGAAATCTAAGTAATCCTGGATTTGATGGATATGGTGGAGGAATTTATAAAGGTACTGGAATTTTAGAAATAGCTAATACAAATTTCACAGATAATAGTGCAGTTGTTGGTGGAGCTATTGATATTGGAGGTATGATGAACATAATCAATGGAGATACTGATATTGAAGTATCAATTTCAAATTCCCTATTTGAAAATAACTTTGCTTACTTTGGTGGAGGATTCTTTTCATGGTTTGGAGATGTAGAAATTATAAGTTCAAATTTCACTGAAAATACTGGTGAAGTTGGTGCTGGAATAGGTTTATTCTCTGGAACAGTTACTGTTGAAGATTCCATATTTATTAATAACAATGCTACCTCAGAAAATCCATTTGTTGGAGAAAGTTTAGGTGGAGCAATAGCTATGGAAGATGGAAATTTAAATGTTATAAATTCTTACTTTGAAAACAATAGTGCAAATGAAGGTGGAGCTATTGGTGCAGGATCAGGAAATGTAGAAATTATAAATTCAACATTTTATGAAAACATAGCATCATATGATGGCGGAGCTATTTTCTTAGGTGAAGGAGAATTAAATGTAATTGGTTCTGAATTTGAAAACAATACTGCAAATGAAAAAGGTGGAGCTATATACCATGAAGGAAGTGATATCTCAATAAAAGATTCTAATTTCTATAATAATCCTGGTGAAAATAATATTGGTGGAGATTTATTTAATAGTGGAGAAATAATTATTGAAAATTCTAATTTCACAATAAACTATGCTATTTTAGGTAAAGACATCACATTATATTATAAAAATGGAACACAATATGTTATTGTATTAAAACACATCGATGGTAGAGTTATAGCTAATGCACCTATTAATTTAATATTAAATGGTGTTAAAAGAACTGCGACAACTGATGAAAATGGAGAAGTAAGCGTTAATATTAATTATAATCCAGGTATTTATGAAGTAAGTGCAACATATGAATCTCCTGAAGGTAATCTTACAGTTACTAATAATATTGAAGTATTTTCAACTATTGAAGGTGAAGATTTAGTAAAACATCATTTAAATGATACACAATACCAAATTACTGTTTTAGATGGAAAAGGAAACATAGTAGCTAATCAAGAAGTTACATTTAATATTAATGGCATAATATATACTAAAAATACAAACAGTGCAGGAATAGTTACATTAAACATTAATTTAAACCCAGGCAAATACATAGTTACTGTTACTAATCTTAAAGATGGATTACAATGGAGCAATAACATAGTAGTTTTATCTACACTAAATGCCACAGATATTACAAAACATTATAGAAATGACACCCCATATGAAGTTATTGTTTTAGATGAGGAAGGTAATCCTTCTGCAAATAGAAAGGTTACATTTAATATTAACGGTGAAATGTATACTAAAATTACAAACAGTGCAGGAATAGCTAAATTAAACATTAATTTAAACCCAGGCAAATACATTATAACTGCAACATTAGATACTGGTTTAAGCATTAGTAATAACATTGTTGTTTTAGAAACACTTAAAGGCTCTGATTTAAATAAAACTTTTAATGAATCTAAAGCTTATGAAGTTAAAGTTCTTGATAGGCAAGGAAATCCATTAGAAGGTGAAACAGTCGAAATAAACATTAATGGAGTAATGTATTACAAAGCAAGTGATAGTAATGGAATAGCTAAATTGGATATTAATTTAATTCCAGATAGCTACATTGCAACAGCTACTTGGAATGGTTATTCAACATCTAATATTGTAAACGTATTTGAATAAAAGATAATTATTTTCTTTTATTCTATTTTTTCTTTTTTTAATAAATCTTAATTTTTATACAAACTATTTTTAAAAAGCATTACACTATATATTAAAAGAATTAAATATATTATTATACTAAAAAATAGGTGTAAAAATGAAATCAATGTCAAATGTTGACATATATGCAATATGTAATGAATTAAGTGATTTTTTAGAAGGAGCTCGAGTAGATAAATCTTTTCAACCTACAAAAGATACTGTTGTAATGAGATTTCATAAATCAGGAACTGGACGTGTAGATGTTGTATTTCAAGCAGGTGTTAGAATGCATACAAGTCAATATCCTCTTGAAAATCCTACAACCCCCCCATCATTTCCTATGCTTTTAAGAAAAAGACTTAAAGGAGCAAATGTAGTCAGTATAAAACAACATAATTTTGATAGAATTATTGAATTAAAATTTAAAAAAGATAAAATTTACACAATAATTATTGAATTGTTTGATAAAGGAAATATAATACTTTTAGATGATGAAGATAACATAATAATGCCTCTAAAAAGGAAACGATTAAGTGATAGAGATATAAGTTCAAAAATTGAATATAAATATCCTCCAAAACGTGGAATTAATTCTATAAACTTAGAAAAAGATGAATTAAAAAAAATTTTTAAAGATTCTGAAACTGATATTGTTAGAACATTAGCTATGAATGGACTCGGTAGTTTATATGCAGAAGAAGTTATCCTAAAAACTAAAAATATTGATAAAAAGAAATTATCTTCTGATTTAAGTGATGATGAAATTGAAGAAATTTATAATAGTTTTTTAGAAGTGTTTAAACCTTTAAAAGAAGATGAATTTAAACCTCAAATTATTAAAGGTACAAAAGAAGATGTTGTTCCAATCGATTTAATCCAATATGAAAATGCAGAAAAAGAATATTACGATAGTTTTAATGTTGCATGTGATGAATTTTATTCTAAAAGAGTAAATCAAGACATTAAAGGTGTTAAAGAAGCTGCATGGAATAAAAAAGTCAAAAAATATTCAAAAAGACTTAAACTTCAAAAAGAAACATTACAAGGTTTTGAAGATACTATTGAAATTTCACAAAAGAAAGGAGAGATAATTTATTCAAATTATCCTTTAATTGAAAATGTGATAAATGTAGTTTTAAGTGCACGAGATAAACAATATTCTTGGAGTGAAATTTCAAATACTTTAAAAAAGGCTAAAAAAGAAGGATTAAATGAAGCACAAGTTTTTGAATCTATGGATAAGTTAGGTAATTTAGTTTTAGATATTGAAAATGAAAAAATATCTATAGATCCTCAAAAAACAATTCCAGAAAATGCTGAAATTTATTATGAAAAAGCTAAAAAATCTAAAAAGAAAATTAAAGGTGCATTAATAGCTATTGAAAACACTGAAAAACAACTAAAAGACATTACTGAGAAAAAAGATATAGCTATGGAAAATATAGCAGTTCCTAAAAAAAGAGTTAAGAAAGATTTAAAGTGGTATGAAAAATTAAGATGGTTTATTACACCTGAAGATATTTTAGTTATATCTGGAAGAGATGCAGGTACTAATGAATCAATTGTTAAGAAATATTTAGATAAAAATGATATTTATTTACATGCAGATATACATGGAGCAAGTTCAGTTGTCATAAAATTAGAAAACAATTCATTAAATGATAATCTGCTTAAAGAATCAGCTATCTTTGCAGCATCATTTTCAACTGCTTGGTCAAAAGGTTACACAACACAGGATGTTTTTTGGGTCCATCCAGACCAAGTTTCAAAAACACCTGAACCTGGAGAATTTTTACCAAAAGGAGCATTTATTATAAGAGGAAATAGGAATTTTATAAGAAGTGCAAAATTACAAATAGCTATTGGAATTGTAAATTATGAAGGAAAACGAGTAATGGCAGGACCTGTAGAATCTGTTGAAGCACACACAGATAATTACATAGTATTAAAACCAGGATATATGAAAAAAGAAGCTATAGCTAAAAAGATATTACATAAAATTAATGAAGATAATTTATTAGATTTAGATGATATTGTTCGAGTCTTACCTTCTGGAAAATGTGATATTGATGAAGATTATCATACAAGAAAAAGATTTGAAAATAAAAAATAAAATTTAATTTATTCTTCATAACTTTCGAAGTTATATTCGTAAAACTCACCAGAATTTAAAACCAATACATCAATTTTAGGATTTAATTGTTTTACGAAATTAGAATAAACTAAAGGATCTTGTTCAATAACAGGATAAGTATCATAATGCATAGGAATAGCTAGTTTAGGATTTAACCACATTGTAGCTAAAGCTCCTTCAAAAGGACCCATAGTAAATTTATCACCAATAGGGACAATAGCTATATCTGGTTTATATATCTCTCCTATAACAGTTTCCATATCTCTAAATAGTCCAGTATCTCCACTATGGAAAATTTTAGTTCCATCTTCAAGAGTAATTAAAAAGCTAGCTGCACTTCCTCCAGGAATAGTATCTTCAACAAAATCAATATCAGAGGAGTGTTTTGCATCAAGCATTGTAATTTTAATATCTCTAAAAACAATAGAACCTCCAATATTCATACTGACATTTTCAATTCCTTGATTTGATAAATATAATGATATTTCATGATTAGCTACTACTGGAACAGATTGAGAATTAGATATTTCCATTGCATCTCCAAAATGATCAACATGCCCATGAGTAACACAAATTAAATCAGGATTTAACTCTTCAACAGGTACTTGACATGAGGGATTATTACTTATAAATGGATCGATTAAAATTTTAATTCCTTTATCACTTGTAATTTCAAAAGCTGAATGTCCAAGCCATCTAATTTCCATAAAATCACCTTAATTTTTTATAATATTTCTATCAATTTCTTTAGCTAAGTTCCATGACTTTTCAAACATTTGATTAATTTCTTGAATCTCTGAAAAGTCTGTATAAACTGCACCAAATTCTACATCAGCATCTGTTAAATTATCTGAAATAATCATAGCATAATTATCTGTAATTAAATTAATAATTTCTATTTTAGGTAATGTTCTTATTTGAACATTTTGTTTAATTAGAGAAGATAATAATAAAACATATGATGTATTACTTACATCAAACTCTTCAATGATAATTCTAGAATGAATTGTAGGAATATATGATAAAAATCTATCATTTAAATCTTTTAAATTAGGAATTTCTAACATAATATCATTACGTGCTTGAATAGTTAAGTCATTAAAAGCTTCATCAGATGTGATAGTTCCTCGATCTGTTACTACAAAACTTTTAAGCATTTCAGGAACAGGTAATGATTCAGGATTGTTTACATCAATTTTTATATCCCGAGGAGATAAATTATCTGGTTTTATTGGAGATTTAGGTTTTTCTTCAAAGACATTTTCATTTAAAGCTCTCTTAATATCATTTGTTTTATCTAAATCTTTATTAAATATCTCTTCTTCGATACGTTCACTTCTTTTTTTAGGTTTTCTTGTAACTCTAACAGGTTTTTCATAATTAGGAGTAAAACGTAGTTGATTGTCTTCGAAACTTGGAGTATCATCTTCTTCAGTAACTTTTAAAACAGCTTTAGAATTACTTGAATCAATTACAGGATCAACTCTTTCAGTGTTTCTTGTATCTTTAGGATTAAATTTAGGAATACTATTTTTAATTTTTTTCTTAGATTTATTATTAGAAATATTATTATTAGTTTTTGGAACTTTTAATGGAGAAGAACTTTTTTTCTCATTAGATGAAGGAACAATCTCTTTTAAAACATCTGTTTCAGCTATTCCCGGTATGTCAATGAAAGCCCATATGATTAAAATTACTCCTACAACGGCTAATACAAATCCCAATAGCAATATAATTTCGATTAAATTAAGAGCCATACTTTGGAACACTATAACTGCACCAATTATTAATAATAAAGTTCCTGAAATTATTTTTGTTGACTTGCTCACTTTTTCACCCTATTAAAAATTCCACTATGATAATAAACCTAATTAAAATGTGGTTATTAAATAAATATACTTAATTATATATTATAAGAATATTTATTCCTTTATTTATAAATTTAATGTTTTTTTAATGATTTATTATAAATTAAAATGAAAAATAAAAAAAAAACAAATATGAAATAATACTTTTTCACACTTTAGTAATATTAATATATTTATAAAACTAAGTATAGATGGTGTTAAAAATGAATTTCTTTAAAGATTTAAAAAATGAAAATTCAGGACAAGGAGCTGCAGAATATATCTTATTGTTTGGAGGAGTAATAGTAATTGCAATAGCTGCATTATTAATATATCGATCTTATTTTGAAGGAAGTACTGCAAATATAAATGCTAGTGATGATGTAGGCAACATTCGCCAAGCAATGAACTTTACTTAAAGATAATAAAATGAATAAATTATTTTATGAAAAAAGCGGACAAAGTAGTGCGGAAATGATCTTATTACTTGGAGGTATAATAGTCATAGTGCTTATAGTATCATCATATATATTAAATATATCAAATTCTATTGAAAAAAGCTTAAAAAATGTTCTTGAGGTACAACGTAACCATATATTAAATAAAATTTAGAAATATCCATATTTAAATTTTCATTAAGCTATAGAAATTTTTATTTTAAAAAAAAATAATATTAATTAATTGGTGATTTAATGAAGATTAAATATAATACAATGATTATTAAAGATATGGAAGAATCCGTGAAATTTTATACAGAAGTTTTAGATTTTGAAATAGACAGTGAATATGATCTTCCCCAAGCTAAAATAACATTAATAAAAGGTGAAGGAGACTCAATGATAGAATTAATACAAGATAAAGTAAATGATATAGGTCTTTATTCTGTAGGAATCGATGTAGAAGATATAGATAATGAAGTAGAAAAATTAAAAAGTAAAGGAGTTAAATTCATATTAGAACCTACAAAAATTAGTGTTGGAACTATGGCTTTATTACATGATCCAAATGGAATTAATATTGTTTTAGTCCAACACGATTAAAGAAAAAAAAATTTTTTATTTAAAAAAAAGATGCTAAGGGAAGAACTTACTTCCCTTATCAACTAATTCTATCAAAATGAAATCTATTTACCAATAATAGACCCTAAAATATTTTGCCAAGCTTCTGACTTGATATTATTTAATTTCATTGATGTTCTTTTAACTTCTAATATATTTTGAGGGCAAGCTTTTTGACATGCTCCACAAAGAACACAAAAATCAGGATTTATTGAAGATTTATTATTAATAATTTCTACTGCATTACAAGGACAAACATCTAAACAAGCATGACAAGAATCTCCTTTACAAATAAGATCTTCTTCCACATCATCTCTTCGAAATATCTCACCTTCAAATGGTTTAACTGTAGTAACTGCATTTGTAGGACACACATGTTCACACCAACTACAATTTATGCAAATATCCTCATCTAAAAAAATATCTCCAGTTATTTCAACTTTAGGAATATCATCTGAGTTCATACAAGTAGTGCAGAAAATTTTAATAGCATTTTCAGGACAAGCTCTTTGACAAATTTTACAATAAATACATTTATTTTCATCAATTAGAATTTCAGTAGCATTAATATTAGTGACATCAGTTTCAATAGTTATTGCATCAGAGGGACACATTTCCTCACAAATTTTACAATTAATACATTTATCATTTTCTGTTTTTGCTTCTCCTCTTACAAGATCTTTAACATCAGGTAATTGCCTATTAATTATTATTGCATCTCTTGGGCAATTATTTTCACATTTTCCACAGAAAATACATTCGTTTTTATCAATTTGAGTTCCATCATCCCAGTTAGGATAATTTTGGAAATCTTTAGCTTCATCACCATTAATATTAAATACAATAGCTTCAAAAGGACATGCAAATGAACATAAACCACATAATACGCAATTCTTATCATTTATTTTAATATAGTCCATTTCTAATAAACCTCTAGCTATTGGTAAAACTGGACCTAAATTTAAAGCCGATGTGGGACAAGTTTCAGAACATATACCACATCCAACACATCTTTCATTTTTATGTACCAATTTCCTATTTTCTACTCCTTTACGAATAATAGATACCATAAAAATCACTACCCCTTAGTAATAGCTTGATTAGGACAATTTGCAATACATAAATCACAATCATCACAATTCTCATCAACAACTATTAAATTGCCATTATCATCAATTAAAGCCCCTTGTTCACATAATTTAATACATAAACCTTCACCAGGACAATTAGCAATATTTCCACATTTTTCAGAGTTAATACTCACTGTCATCAAATCACCTCAAAATGAAATAAATCCATTATAAATATTAATCTAACGAAGTGAATATATAAACATGTCGATTTGATTTTAGAATAAAAAAAGAAATTAGTCCAGTAATTGACCTTTTTTATCAATTTCGCCATTACGTATACGGGTAGATGAAATAGGAGTTCCATCATCAGCTAAAACAAAACTAACAACAATAATATCCAAAGGATCCATTGATTTATTTTTTCTTATTTTATTAATTTCAATAGCTGTTGGTTCAGTTTCTTCACTTACAACAATAGCTTCAAAATCATCTTCTATAATTGTAGTCCCATAAGGATCTTCTAATCTCATTAAATTAAATTCAGTACCTTGATTAGATATAAATGATTTTAAATTAGACATTCTCTTTTGACAAGGATCAATAGTTCCTTTTAATCCTCCAAAAGCATCAGAAGTAACTCCAATTTCAACTTTTTCACCTAAATTAAAGGCAGTTTCTAAAAGTTTTTTATGGCCTTTATGAAATTTATCAAAAGTACCACCTACAGCTACTTTTTTATATTTAGTCTTAACCATTCTTTAATCCCATTATAAAATTAGTCTAATTAATAATTTATTTAAAGTAGTATAAATCATTAATGTTTATAAAAAATATATAATATAATAATTATTTGGTATTGTAGAAATCCCTATTTTTAATTGATTTGAGTTAATCTGTAGATTTGTATTTAGAATAAATAGTTATTTAAAATTCAATAAAATTTTGTT
>JAJDHW010000029.1 GCA_030266405.1 Methanobrevibacter sp. OttesenSCG-928-I08 | reverse complement strand
CTTAACTTATGTGATTATGAGTTAATTAATCGGATTATAAATAAATTTACTCAAAAATTTATTTAATATTTAATTACTAAAATATTTTTTATGGTGAAAAAATGGTAGAAGTTTCAAATCTCTATAATTTAGATATATACACAATTGCAGGGCAGTATGTTGGTAGAGTAGCTGATGTTGTTCTTAATATTCGTTTAGGCACAATTTCAAAATTACAAGTAAAAGCTATTGAAATGGATAAGAAACAAGTAGGTATTAGAGACATTTGGAAAAGAGGATTTCAGTTTGTTCCTGAAGAAGAAGGAGTTAGAAATTATAAAGATGATTTATTAACTATTGACTTTGATAAAGTTCAAGCTATTGGAGACATCATGTTAATTGATCCAAGAGATATTCAAAAAGCACACCCTCCTCAAGCTCCACAGGCTCCACAGGCTCCTCAGGTTCCACAAAACATGGAAAACTTTACTCCTAAAAAACCTGTTAATCCAGAAATACCAAACACTCCAAAACAGGAATAAAAGATTATAACAATCTTTTTTAATTTTTTTTTAAATTCATTTTATTAGTTTTTTAAATTTTTTCTTAAAAGTATATAAAAAATAAAATTTAAATTATATACTGTTTGTGTGGTTTTTATGCAAGTTGGAATTTTAGGCTGTGGTGCAATAGCTAATATCATTGTAAATCATATTATGGATGATGATTCAGATATTGAGATTAATTATTTTTTTGATAATGATATTGAAAGAGCAGAAAATTTAGCAAATATTGCTGGCGGAATAGCAGTTCTTGATTTTGAAAAAATGGTAGATAAAGTTGATTTAGTCTTAGAAGCAGCATCTCCAGAATCTGTAGAAACTTTTGCACTTAAAGTTTTAGAAAAAGGTAAAGATATTATTATTATGAGTATTGGTGCTTTAATGGATAGGAAACTCCGTGAAAATTTAATTAATATTGCTCAAAAGAATAATGCAAAAATTCATGCACCATCTGGGGCAGTTGTAGGTTTAGATGGTATAAAAGCAATATCTGATAGTAGTATAACAAAAGCAACTCTAATAACTCGAAAACCTCCAAAATCTTTAGGTAAAGATACTGATAAGGAAGAAATATTATTTGAAGGAAAAGCATCAGAAGCTGTTAAAAAGTTTCCTGTAAATATTAATGTTGCAGCTGCTGTTAGTTTAGCATGTAAAAGGGATATTCATGTTAAAATTCTTGTAGATCCTAAAGTTAATAGAAATATTCATGAAATAATAATTAAAGGAAATTTTGGAGAGTTTAATACGAAAGTAATGAATTTTCCATGTAGTGCAAATCCAAAAACTAGTATGTTAGCAGCACTTTCTGCAATCAAACTTCTAAAAAGTTTTAATGAAACTTTTTCAATTGGAACTTAAAGGAGGTAATCAATTGAAAGAATATGAAATTTATTCTGATATTAAAACTCCAATATGTTCTAAAACTATTTTAAGATTAGATGGTCGGAGTTTCCATACATTATCAAGTAAGTTAAATCTTTTAAAACCATATGATGATAAGTTTTCAAGTGTTATGAGTAATGTTTCTTTAGATATTTTCAAAGAGTTTTCTCCAGCATTCATATATACTTTTTCAGATGAAATAAACATTCTTCTTGATGATATATTGTTTTCTGGACGAATTGAAAAGTTAAACTCTGTTTTTTCAAGTTTTGCATCTAGTTCTTTTACTTCTAATTTAAATAAATACTTTGACACAGAAAATATTAAACCAATAGCTTTTGACTCAAGGATTATACCAATAACTTCTAATGAAATTTTTAAATATTTTAAATGGAGACAAGACGAAGCTTGGAGAAACTGCGTAAATGGTTATGGAATTTGGGCTTTAAAAGAAGAATTTTCAGATAAAATAGCTAATGAAAAAATTCACGGTCTTAAATTTCAAGATATTCATGAACTATTATTTAATAAGGGAATTAATTTAAATAATGTCCCAACTTGGCAAAAACGAGGGATTGCTGTATATAAAAACAATGATGATAAAATTATTAAAGATTTGGAAATTCCAAAATTTAATAATGATTTTTTTATAAGATAATTAAAGGGTGATAATATGGGATTTTTTTCAAAAATATTTGGAGATAGCAATAAAAAAAAATTTAAAGAGGTTAGGGTAGATAAAGAAACTTTAGAGTCTTTTTTATATTATGCTAGAGAAGCATTTCCAAATGAATTTTTAGCTCTTTTAGATGGTAAAATAGAAGATGAGGTTTTATATATCACTGGTTTAATTTTCATGCCTGGTGAAACTTCAGATACTGGAGCTGTACTTCATACAGGTATGTTACCTCCTACTCTTGATTTTTGGGGGTCAATTCATAGCCATCCAGGTCCAAGTGCTGAACCTTCTGATGCAGATTTAGCTACTTTCTCAAAACATGGGGTATTTCACATGATTGTGTGTTTACCTTACAGTATTCAAACAATTAAAGCTTATAATAAACATGGGGAACCAGTTGAGTTACTTATAGGGGATTATAGAAATATGGTTTCTGATGAAGAAGAAAAATTAGCTGAAGATTTTTTTGATGAAAATGATGACTTTGATGATGAATTTATTGAAGAAGAATATGAGGATAATGAAATTATTTCTAATGAATTTTTAAATGATTCAAATCATTCTATTGACGAGCCTCAAATCAATTTTGATGATGATATTATAGATATTCCAATTAATAAACCTCAAATTAATCCAAATCCGATTTCAAATAATAATCAGCCTAATAGGATCGTTATTGATGCTGAAACCCTTAAAGAAGGAGGAGTGATTAATATTCAAATTGATGAACAGGGAAATGTTAAAAAAATAGATACTGATACAAATCAAAAAATTATTCCACAATCTAATGAAAAATTAGGTAAAAATAGTAAAAATATGAAAAAAAAGAATAAAAAAGATAAATAGGATTATAATTTTAATCCTATTGCATTATGGATATTGTCTAATTTTTTAAGATCTTCGATTACAGGTTTTGGAACAGATTGATCTAATGTTAAAATCATTATAGCTTCACCACTATTTAAATCTCTTCCAACTTGCATTACTCCTATGTTTATATCATTTTCACCTAATAAGGTGCCAATTTTTCCAATACTTCCTGGAATATCTTTATATTTAGCTATGAACATGTGTCCTTCTGGTTTAACATCAACCCAATAATCATTAACTTTTAAAATTTTTGGATCATGTAAGTTTGTTCCTTCAACAGAAAAGCTATGATTTTTATTTTTTCCTGCAACTTTGATTATGGAATCATATCCTTTTCCATCATTTCTAATTCCTTCAATAACACTTATTCCTCTTTCTTTAGCAATTATTGGAGCATTAACAGTTGTAACATTTTCACTTAAATAAGGATTCATAGCTCCTTGAAGAACATTTCTAGTTAATATTTCTTTGTTTTTAAGTTCTCCAACTTCCCCACCATAAACAATCTCAAGTTCATCAATGTTTCCATTTAAAGTTTGTGAAATAAAGCTACCTAATTTTTTACATATTTCTAAGAAAGGCATATATGCTTTATAATTATCTGTTCTAGGCATATTCAATATATTTTGAGGAGATTCATTTTTAGATAATCTAATTACTTCTTCAGCAACGATTATAGCTGCATCTCTTTGTGCTTCTTTTGTAGAAGCTGCAATATGCGGGGTTAAAACAATATTATCTAATTCAAATAATTTTGAATCTTTTTTAGGAGGTTCTTCTTCATATACATCTAATGCACAACCACCTATTTCTTCATTTTTTAATGCATGATATAATGCTTCTTCATCAATTATTCCACCACGTGCACAATTTACAATAAAAGAATTATCTTTCATAGTTTTAAATTCTTCAGTTGAGATTAAATGCTTTGTTTCACTTGTAAGAGGAACATGAATTGTAATAAAATCAGCTTTTTTAAGAACAGTATTAAGATCAGTTAATTGAACACCCATTTGACTAGCTATTTCTTCAGGTAAATATGGATCATAAACAATAGTATCCATTTCAAATGCTTTACATCTACTTACAACTTGGGAACCAATTCTACCCATTCCAATAACTCCAAGAGTTTTGTTACGAAGTTCAACTCCCATAAATTTTTTCTTTTCCCACTTACCTTCTTTTACAGATTTATCTGCAATAGATAATTTACGAGCTAAAGATAACATTAATCCCATAGTATGTTCTGCAACTGTTATGGAAGTTGATTCTGGAGAATTAACTACCATTATACCTTTTTCAGTAGCTGCATCTAAATCAACATTATCTACTCCTACACCAGCTCTTGCTATTATTTTAAGATTATCTGCCGCTTGAATAACTTCTTTTGTAACTTTAGTTCGGCTTCTAATTATAATTCCATCATATTCTTTAATTGTTTTAATTAAATCTTCAGGAGTAATATTGGTATCTACGACTACATCCATTTCTTTTTCCAATTTTTCTATACCTTTTTCATTTATTGCATCTGCAACGAGTACTTTCATTGTCTCACCTTTTTTATAATCTAAATTGATGTAATAGATTTAAATAAGCTTTATTTTAGAAAGATATTTAATACATTAATAATATAATATTATTAGATTTTATTTATTCTTATATTTAAAATTTCATTTAAAAAAATAAAAAGGTGTATAATAATGGTTTCAATTGAAGAATTTCCAATTTCAACTGCAAATGATATTCCAGGATATAAAATTATAGAAACAAAAGGATTTGCTTATGGACTTACTGTTAGAAGTAGGGGTGCTGGTGGACAAATTGCTGGAGGGCTCCGTTCTCTTGTAGGTGGGGAAATTAAAGAATATGTACAAATAATGGAAGAATCTAGAAACGAAGCTGTTGAACGGTTAATAGAACATACTAAAAAAATGGGTGCAAATGGTTTAATAGCTGTTAGATATGATTCAAATGATATTTCTAATGTTATGCAGGAAATTTTAGCTTATGGTACAGCAGTAGTTGTTGAAAAACTATAATAATTGGTGATTAAAATATTCAATGATTCTTTAGAATTTAAAGATAAGTTAATACCTGAAACTATTTTAGGAACTGCTCCATTAACTGGAGAAACTTATTTTGGCCATAGGGCTAGATTATATCAATTAGATTTACATAGAAATCCTGAAAATATTGCAAAAATCATATGTTCAGCATATGATGAAGGAGTAAAAGGAATTAATCTAGTAAATGATGATGCATTACTTGAAGGATGGAAAATAGCTCAAGAAAATGGTTGTAATATGGAGATAATATCTACAATTGGTAAAAGAGAAGTTGATTATCTTGCTCCAAATTATGAAAAATCTAAAAATGTTGATTGGATTGGAGACATTGAATTATTTTCTTCAATGGGTTCTGAGTTAATGTTAATTGATGAATTTATTGTAGATGGCTATGATTGGGATTATATTGAAAAAATTCTTAAAGAAATTAATAATAGAAACATATTATCAGGTATTATTACTTCATTTCCATTTGAAACAATTAATAAACTTCTTGATGAAGAGGTAAATACAGATTTATTTGATTTTTTAATGATTCCTATAAATAAATTAGCTTATATGATGGATACTCCTTCATTTTTAGAAAAAGAAAGAAATGAATTAAATATTTTATTACAAAAGTTGGATAAAAAAATTATAGCTAGTAAAGTTTTAGCTGCAGGGATACAAATGCCTGAAGAAGCTTTTAATTTCTTAAAAACATTAAACCATATAGATTTAGTTACAATTGGTGTTGCAAGTGAAAAAGAAGTAAAAGATGATTTTAATTTATTATTTAATATGTTATAATTTAATAACTTCGTATTCATCAAATGGAACATATTTTTCATGTTCTATTTCTTGATTTAAACTTTTTAAACCAGTTTCTAATTCTTTAATAGCTTTTTTTGAAGGTTTTTTACCTGTAATTTGGAGATATTGTCTATTAGTTATTTCACAATATTCACATTCAAAATTACAACATCTATCTTTTTCTTCACAACCATAACCTTCAATATCTTTATTTGTTCCAATAAGAATATCCTGAATTAAATTAGGCACTCGCTCATCATGAGCAAACATAGCTATTTTTTGACTATATCCGCAAATTCCAATAGCTTTTTGCCCTCTTAAATTACAAATCCATTTAATTGGGTAGTGTTTAGCATCATCTAGTTCTAAGGTTTTCATTTAATTATCTCTTCTTTCTTTTATGATTTTAAGTAATTCATTAGAATCTTCAAATTCTTTTAGTTCCCAAGACTTTATAACAGGAATCCCATCTATAGAATCTTTAAATTTTTCATTATTAATAATAAATGCAGATTCAGAAGATGTAATCAATGATAAATCTTTTAATGGTATTGCCATTTTTTCTAATGTTTTTGGTTTTCTATTATTTTCAAGATTAGCTATTAGTGATGAATTTTTTTTATTTTCTATTGTAGCAACACTATCAAAAGGACTTTTATTTGTCATAACTACTCCAAAGCCTAATTTTTTTAAGTCCTCTGTTTTTTTAGAGTTTTCTTGAAACTTTCCAGTGTTATCTTCTGTTTTAGTATAGGGTTCAAATAAATCAATATTTAATGTAATTTTGGTATTTAAAATTTCTTCTAAAATCATAGCTGTTTCTGTATTAGTTTTTGCAGTTCCATTTTCATATTTATACATAGTTGTCCTAGAAACATGTGCTAAATCTGCTAAATCTTTCAATGAAAGAGAATATTCTTCTCTGTATTCTTTTAAAATATTTCCATTAATTTTAACAAAATATCCTCCTCGATCAGCTAAAACTTCAGGATATTCATTGTAAAGAAGCATATTTTTTAAGGTATCCATACAAATAACTGGTACTCCATGTCTTTCATAAACAATATCTTCTTCTAAAGCCCCATTTTTTGATTTTTCACCTATGATAATAGGTGAAGCTAGAAAAATCTCTGAAATTTTTCTCATTTCTTCAGCATGAGACTCATTTATACTATCAACATTTATAAAAGTTTTTAATAGTAGGAGTAGTAATTTTTTACGAGCTACTAAGTCAAAACAACGTTGTTCATATATATCTGACGTTTCAAAACCTTGTGAACTTAATAAGCTACTTATTTTTTGAATTAATTCGCTTCTATTTAACATAGAACACATCACTAATTTTTTAAATATTATCATAATATATAATAAGTATTATATTTAAATTTTACATAATTAAATAGAATAATTATTTTTTAATAAAAGGTGATTTTGATAAATTTTTTACATATTGGAATAGATGATACTGATTCTCCAGAAGGAATGTGTACAACATATTTAGCTAGTTATATTATTAAAAAACTAAAAGAAAATAATATTAATATTATTGAAAACCCTCATTTAATCAGATTAAATCCATTTGCAAGATTCAAAACACGTGGAAACGGAGCAGTTTCTTTTAAAATAAAAAATGATGATAAAGTAGAAAAAGCTAAAAAAATTGTATTAGATGAAGTAGAAAAATTATCTATGTTTGAATGTGAAAATACTAATCCGGGGGTTGTATTTTATTCAGGAGAAATTACAAAAGAAATGACTGATTATTCGTTTAAAGCAATTTCTTCTATTATTACAATTAAAGAAGCTGAAGAATTTGCAAATAAAATTGGTGCTGAAATTCATAAATTTAAAAAAGGAAGAGGCATTATTGGATCTCTTGCAGCTATTAGTTTCCCATTTGAGGATTACACATATGAATTATTAACATATAGAAAACCTGAAAATTATGGTAAAAATAGATTAATTAATAAAGAATCTGTAATTAAAATGGATAAAAATACTTTTCCAGATACTTTTGAAAATTTTGATAAAGAAGAAGACTATATTGCAATTGCACCTAAAACCCCTTGTCCAATTTTATATGGGATAAGATCTAATAATATAGAATCATTATTAAAAGCTAAAGATATTGTAAAAGTTGATGAAGGTATTGAAAGCCATTGTATTTTTAAAACTAATCAACACACTGATGTACATATTAAACAAATTAATAAAATCTCTGATATGGAGCAATTTTCTTGTTATAAAGTAAAAGGAGAGGTAAAAAATAATCCTAAGATAATTGAAGGAGGGCATATGTTTTTTTATATTTTTGATGAGAGTGGGGAAATAGAATGTGGGGCATATGAACCTACAAAAGATTTTAGAAAAATTGTTTCTAAATTAATCCCTGGAGATATAATAGAAGTATATGGGGGAATTGGTTCTCAAAATACTTTTAATATTGAAAAATTTAAAACAATTAAACTTAATTATTTTGATTATAAAAATCCCATATGTATTTGTGGAAAAACCATGACTTCTGCAGGAAAAGATAAAGGTTTTAAATGTAAAAAATGTGGAAATAAAACTAAATCTAATGAAAAAATTCCTGTAAAAATTGAAAGAGAATTAATTGAGGGTAAATTTTATGAAACTCCGATTTCTGCCCGTAGACATCTAGCTAAGCCGTTATGCAGAATGAATTTGTAAATGTATTCCAAAAAGAATATATGGAATATGTATTTTAAAAATAATAGGTATTCCAAAAAGAATATGTGGGTATTAATTCTAAGTAGAATATGATATAAAAATATCTTTTAAAATATGTTATAATAATTGAAAGGTGAGTATGATTCTTAATGAGATTTTTAATTTTATTTATAATTTTAAATATGAAAATGCTAAACAAAAAACAATACAAATAGCTAAAATAGCTTTCATTGATTTTTTTGGTGTTACAAGGAGAGGATTTAGGGAAGATTCTTCTCAAATAGCTTTTAATACAATTTCAGAATTATTTTCACATAATCAAGACTCAAATTTAAAGTCATCAGTAATTGGGTTTAATAATTATAAGATTAATCCATTAAATGCAGGTTTTGTTAATGGTATTTCAGCTCATAATTTGGAATTAGATGATGGTCATAAAAAAGCTCAAATGCATTTAGGTTCTATTATATTTCCCACAGCTCTTGCAATATCAGAAGCTTATGATTTATCTGGAAAGGATTTTTTAGAATCAGTTATTGTAGGATATGATGTTGGAATTTTTTTAGGATCTATTGTTAATCCACAACATAGAAATAATGGTTTCCATACAACTGGAACAATTGGAACATTTGTATCAGGTGTAGTGGCTTCTAAATTATTAAATTTCAATTTAGATGATATAAAAAATACTTTTGGACTTTGTGGAACCCAATCTGCAGGACTTTTAGAATCAGGACATTCTGGATCTATGGGTAAATCTTTACATGTTGGAAAAGCTATTTATAATGGATTATTATCAGCATTTCTTACAAAAAACGGATTCACAGGATCTAAATCAATTTTCACTGGAAAAGATGGATTTTTAAATAGTCATGTTTTTAAACCTAATTCTTTAAATAAACAAAGCATTTTTGAAAATATTGGAAATATAAGCTTAAATGATATTTATTTTAAAAAATATCCTTTTTGTAGACATTTACATTCTTCAATTGATACTATTCTTAAATTAAGGATAAATATATGTGAAAAACATGATGCAATAGATAAACTTTTTATAAATACATATAATATTGCTGCAGAACATAATAATTATTCTCCAAACAATAAAGAAGATTTAAAACAAAGTTTACCTTATGCTGTTGCTATGAATTTAGTTTGTGGGGAAGTAGATATAGATATTATAGATAAACTTATTGATGATGGATTGTTTGATGAAAATTCCACAAACAATGAAGTAAATGAAATAAAAGAATTAGTTTCTAAAATTGTTATTTCTGCAGATGAAAATTTAAATGCTATGTTTCCAAATAAAAGACCAAGTAACATTGTTATAAAATTAGATGAATCATTTAGAGGAGGAATATTCCAAAATACAACTATGATTCCAAAAGGAGATATTGAAAATCCCTTACAACCTGATGAGATTATTGATAAATTTATAAACCTTAATCCTCATTATGATTTATCTAATTTATCAGTTATGAATAATCTTGAAAACTATAATGTTAATAATCTTATGAACATATTAAATAAATAAGGCTAAATTATGGAATTTACTAAAAAATCACTTGATAAATTAGGAATTAAAGAACCTAAATCTGATTTTGAATCACAAAAAAGGTTCAATGATGGTTCACAATACAGATTTGAAGTTCCAGGAATACAAAGTCCAATAGCTATGGAATCTCTTTTAAATGAAGCTAAAAATCAAGATATTACTCTTCACAGAGTTACTCAAACTAAAGGTATAATGTTACTTACTGATGAAGAGATTGAAGAAATGGTGAATCTTGCAAAAAAACACGAAGTTGAATTATATCTTGCTACAGGGCCAAGAGCTACTTATGATACAAGTGCATCTGTCCAAACAAAAGAAGGAAGTAGAATGGGATACAGAATTCGTGGTTATGATAATCTTGTTTATGCAATTGAAGATGTTTTAAGAGCTATAAATTTTGGAGTTAAGGGAATTTTATTATATGATGAAGGTTTACTATGGACATTACATATGATGCGAAAAAATGGAGATTTACCTAAAGATATTAAATTTAAAATTTCTGCTCATATGGGGCATGGAAATCCTGCATCATTTAAATTGCTTGAAGAAAATGGTGCAAATTCCATAAATCCTGTAAGAGATCTTCAAATACCAATGATTGCAGCTATTAGATCTGCAGTTTATTTACCTTTAGATTTACATACTGAAAATCCTAAATCAACTGGTGGATTTATTAGACATTATGAGGTTCCTGATTTTATTAAAGTAGCATCACCTGTTTATTTAAAAACTGGAGGATCTGTAGCTAAATCCCATAATTGGGATACTTCATCTAAAGAAGCTATAGCTAGAATAAAACAAGTTAAACTTGTAAATTCTATTATAAATAAATATTACTCTGAAGCTATTCCATCTTCAAACGGATCTAAGGATTTAGCTATTCCGGAATAAGTTGATAATATGGATATTGCTCAAAAAGTTCAAAATGCTGTTATTGAAGCAAGTACTTCTAATTTTCAAAATAAACTTACTTTTTTATATGATGCATTAGAGTTAGAAAAAGAATTAAATAATGAAAATGCAGTTTGGGCATTAGAGAATATTATAAAGAATTTTCAAATTGCTGATGAGAAAAAACTTCCTTTTTGTGATGATACTGGAATTCCTCATGTTCTCATTGAAATTGGCACAGAAAGAAATATATCTGGTGAATTAATTAGTCAAATTCATGAAGGAATAGCTATGGGTTTAAATAAATTACCTGCAAGACCAATGGCTGTTAAAGGTAATGATATAGAAAGAATTGAACAAAATCATGGTTTATATGATGAGCCTGCAATGTTAACACCAAGTAGTTTTTTAATTGATGATGGAAAAACTGAATCAACTTATAATAGAAATATAAAACCAGATACATTAAATATTCATTTAGCTTTACTTGGTGGTGGGCCTGAAATAAGAGCTAATACTTATAGAATATTTCATAAAAGATCTTATAAAATTGTTATTGATGAAATAATTAATTGGCTTAAAAATTCTTTAAAAACACTTGGATGTACTCCTTCTATTCCAGTAATTGGTATTGGGCGAACTCATTTTGAAGCAAATAGCCTAATGCTTAAAGGTTTAATTTATGGAAATCTTGAAAAACAATCAAAAATTGAAAATTATATAAATGAAAACTTAAATAAAACAAACATTGGACCTTTAGGACTTGGTGGTAAAACTACGGTACTAGGATCTTTTGTTAATATTGGACCTCAAAGAGCAAGTGGTGTTAGAATTGCATCTTCAAGACCCTGTTGCTTTGTTGAGCCAAGAATAGCTACTATTGATATTTAGGTGAATTATGAGCGAAAATAATTTGAAATTTAATGAACATTCTCTTAAAACAGCTATTTCTGAAATACAACCTAATTCTATTTCTACAAGAGGATATAATCAGGAAGATTTAATAGAAAATATATCTTATGGGGATATGGTTTACTTACTTTTAAAAGGGAAATTACCTTCTAAAAAAGAAGGAAAACTTTTTAATCATATTTTAGTTTCATTTTGTGATCATGGAGCTACTCCTCCAAGTACTCAAACAGCAAGATTAATTTCATCTTCAGGTTCCTCAATGAATACCGCAGTAGCAGGAGGTTTATTATCTTTTGGTGAAAATCATGCAGGAGCTATTGAAAAAACAATGGAATTATATCAAAATTCTATAAATAGCTTAAATCTTACAGGAGATAATGATATTGATAATAAATTAATTGCACAATTAGCTATTGATATATTTAATGAATATGAATCTAAAAACATTAAAATACCTGGTTTTGGACATCGGTATCATGATAAAGATCCTAGAGCTTCTGTATTATTAGACTTAGCTATTGAAGAATCAATGATTGGTAATCATACAAAACTTGCATTATCCATTCAAAATTTATTAGAAAATAAAAAAAATATTAAATTAAATGTAGATGGAGTTAATGCTGCACTACTTTCAGATTTAAACTTTAATAGTAAATTAGGATTGGGTATTT
>JAJDHW010000028.1 GCA_030266405.1 Methanobrevibacter sp. OttesenSCG-928-I08 | reverse complement strand
ATCAAAAACTTCTTTATCCCCAATATTTTTAACTTTAGAAGATATTATTTCCCATCCTTGTGATGATGTATTTTTTTCTACAGAATCTTTTACCTCTTCTACAGATTCTGCCTCTTCTTTAAAATTATAAATTGTAATTGTTGCTGGAACCCCATTTTGTACTTGTAAAAATGAAAATAAACAATTAGGCCCATTAATTTTATTATCTTGTTTTCTCCAATTATATGACAATAATTTAAATGATAAATCATCAGTTATTATTTCAATTTCATCACTCATAAAAAAAATCCCCCATTATAAAATCTTAAAAGATTCAGCTATATTATTTATATCTTCAACAGCGGTTTCTGAATCATCAGCAGTTCTTAATTCAAAAATATATATTTGAAAGTCTTCAATAAAAACAAATGTGCGAATATTAAAGTTAATTTCAGGCAAAGTCATATTTGCATGGAGTTTAATAGCTGATTTATCATTAATTTCAATAATATTTGATGAAATGATTAAAGCTCCATCTTCTTTTAACATATCTTCCATTAATGGTTTAAATTCTTTTAAAGATGCTTCAGTTTCAAAAGTTACAACATTAATTAAATTATTTTCATTTTTAGAAAGAGTAGCTATACAATCAGGATTATTTTTAGTATCAGGATCTTCTAAAAACCAATTATCAGAATAATCAAAAAATATTTCCCCATTATTAAAATTTTTATTAGTCATTATATCACATTAAAATAAAAAAAATATTAGTCTTCTTCTTTATTAATATCAAAAGTCCTGGTATTTTCATCATCAGTAGTTTCTATATACTTAGAAAAAGGTTCTGGGATTTTAGGCATCACTTTTTTAATAATTTCAGATGCATCTAATTCAAGTTTTTGTGATGATATTAATTCATTAGGGTCAAACTCAAATTCAAAAGGTTTGATTAAATCATTAGTAGGTACTTTTAAATTAATCTTGTCTTTATAAAACATCATTTTTAAGACATTAGTATTTCGAATTTCTTCATTAAGACTATCAACTGTCTGATTTATATCGAATGCTATAGCTTTATTCCGTTCATTTACTTCAATTTTAGTTTTTGCAATAGCTTTATTAATATCATTTACAAGTTCAAGATTTCTTTTATTAATACTATCACGAGCTTCATCAATTACTTTATCAATAGCATTAAAAACAGATTTATTAATTTCAACATTATAAGCTAAAATCATTTTATTTTTATAATCGAGTTCTTTATAAATAGCAACTCTATCTTTTTCAATATCTGCAACTTGATTTTGTAAATTATAGATTTCTTCATTAGAACTAATAGTTTTATTTTTTTCATTTAATAGCTCTTCTTGAAGGTGATTGATTTTATTTTCAGAAGTAGAAATCTTAGATTTTAATTTAGAATATTCTTCTTTAGATAAGACAACAACAGAATCATCTTCTTTAAATGAATCTTTTTCATCAAGTACTACATGTTTTTCTTCATTATCAATACTTGAATTTTTATTATAGATTTTTATATGGCGAAGATTATCTTCTTTCATGAAATATAATATTATAATTAATATTATTTTAATGTTGCTTTTATTTTTGAAAAATATTTTTTAAAAGTTATTAAGATGTTTTTTCTTTTTCAATCCATAATAACATAGCTTCTTCAATAGCTATAGAATACCATCCTGCTTTAAATTTCATCTTTGAAGAAGCTATTTTTCTAAAATTTAAATCAATTTCTGTATTAACACTAACAGTTACTCTTTTATTTTTTTTCATAAATATTAATAAATTCTTTTATTTAATAAATTAGCTAGTATTTTTATGATTAAATTTAATTAGATTAAATAAAAATGATATTTAGTTAAAATAAAGATAAAAATAAAAAAAAATATGAAAAAACAACAATAATTATATGAAATATATTCCTAACGAAAACATTTATATATAAAGAAAATATATTATTAAATACGATATGAAATATAATTCATGTCATTAGAAATAATTTAAAAACATCCATTATATAATCTCCAAAATATATAAGGTATTAATAATAATAAGGGA
The DNA here is from genome assembly GCA_030266405.1 of Methanobrevibacter sp. OttesenSCG-928-I08. Taxonomy (GTDB): domain Archaea; phylum Methanobacteriota; class Methanobacteria; order Methanobacteriales; family Methanobacteriaceae; genus JAHKLT01. The sequence goes on along the minus strand of JAJDHW010000028.1, from coordinate 10,710 downwards.
AATAAAAAATCAATTTTAAATATCCTATAAGCCTAAATCTATTTTTTAAACATAAAATCCCTTATTAATTTATTTCTAAAAAACTAATTTTACAAGAAACTACACATCATCCAAAATTTCTCTAGGAGCTCCAGCTACTTCAACTAAATATTCTGCTTCAACAATATGTAATTTTGAAGGTATAATAATACAATGAAGAGGACTTCCAAAATCATAATCAATTAATTCTCTTATCGCAGATGCTTTAACAATAACATCTTTAGAACCAACTCTTGCTATACCAATAGCTAATGTATCTTCACAAATAAGACCAGTATGGTCTAAAGAATCTTTAACATCTAATAAATATTTTAAACCTTCATTAACACTCATATATCTGTTTTTATGTGCTTGAATATCTAACAAAACTAAAGTATGTAAATCCATGTTTAAGTTGTCTTCAATAGCCATATATGGAGATTTAGGATAAAAATTATGATCAGGAAATGGAATAGTAGTTACTTTACCAAATTTATATCCTTGTAATCCTGAAATAGCTGGTGCTGAAGATAAAATACTAGACCCATGAATTATTTCATAATCAATTCCTCTTTTTGCACATTCTACAATAAAATCACTATGTGTTGTAGCTATCAAGGGATCCCCACCAGTAATCAATGCAACATTGGAATTTTCTGCCTCTTTTAAAAAATTACTTTCTTCTTCAACTTCATTTCTATTTAAAACAATGATTTTTTGATTAATCAAGTTTTCAATAGCCTCAAAACTAGAACCAAATAATTTAGATGTGAAAAATTCAGCATAAACTATATCTACCTCTTTTAAACATTCTAATCCTTTCAAACTAATATCTTTCTCATCAAATAAACCTAATCCTACTAAATAAAACATATTAAAAACCTTATTAAAAAACTCTAATTATATTATTACTGGGAAGATTATTTAATAGTTTCATATAAATATACTTTTAATAAGATTTATTCCAACAAAGTGGTAAAATGAAAGCAGTGAAAATCCCATTAAAAGAACTAAATAACACTAAAAACAAGTTAATGGAATATAAAAATATGAATATGAACTATAAAATTAAAACTGATTCTGAATATGGTTATATTCCAATAAATAATGAAAATGAAATAAAAAATTTAGAAGTAGTTGATATTGAATTAGATAAATTAAACACATATCCAAAAAATTTCACAGAGTTTTTAGAAGATAAATTAACAGAAAATGAAATTGAAGATTTAAAAAAATCATTTGATATTATTGGAGATATAGTGATTTTAGAAATTCCTGAAAACCTAATAAACCATAAAATAGCTATTGGAAAAGCAGCACTTGACTTTACAAAAAGAAAATCTGTTTATATGAAAAAAAGTGCAATAAAAGGACAAACTAGAACACGTGAATTGGAATTATTATCAGGAATTCCTCAAACAGTAACAACACATAAAGAACATGGACTTAGATTAAAATTAGATGTGGAAAAAGTATATTTCTCACCAAGACTTGCTACTGAGAGAAAAAGAATAGCTGATGAAGTTACAGATGGAGAAAAAATATTAGATATGTTTTGTGGAATTGGACCATTTCCTATAATAATAGCTAAAGAAAAAAATGTTGATATTGTGGCAGTTGATATAAATGAAATAGCTATTGAATATTTAAATAAAAATATTGAATTAAATAAACTCAAAGGAACTATAAGTCCAATTACCGGAGACATAAATAATGTAGTTAGTGATAAACTACAAACAGAAAAATTTGATAGAATAATAATGAATTTACCTGGAACTGCTTATGAATTTTTAGATTTAGCTATTTCTTTAATAAAAGATAATGGAATAATAAATTATTATGAATTTTCAGATAGTTATGGCCAAGGAATAGAACGAATTCAAAAAGCAGCTAATAAAAAAAATAAAAAAGTAGAAATCAAGACTACTCGAAAAGTAAAATCAAGTAGTCCTGGAATGTGGCATATAGCTATTGATGCTAAAATCACATCTTAATTTTATTCATTTTTAATAATAAAATTATTACTATTAAAATCATCAATTGATTTATTTTTATGATTTAAAAAACTTTGAACATCTTCAACTTTAATATTAATAATAATAAAGTAAGAATATATTAAAAATACAAGATTAAATAGTATTAAAATAATAATAAATAATCCTTGATCCATACCTACAGAATTTGGTACTAAAAATGGCATTAAATATGCAGCAAAATTTAAAATTATGTGCAATATAATAGCTGACCATAAACTCTTTGTTTTAATATAAATTACAGCAAGTAAAATACCCATTATAGAAGCATAAGCTACTTGAATAAGTGAGCTAATTAAATTACCATTAATAGCTGAAATTATATGAAGTATACCAAATATCATTGAAGATAATACAATAGATTTAATGATTCCTTTTTTAGTATTTCCCCATTTTTTTAACATATTTGTTAAGAATAATCCTCTACACAATGTTTCTTCCCATAATCCAATAGAAATACAATAAATTACAGCATTAATAATAGGTATTAAACTAATTACAATTGATTTATCAGGAGCAGCATCAAAAATTAAATACATTTGAACTAAAGTAAAAATTATTAAAGGCACTCCTAAAATTAATCCCTTTTTAACTCCTTTAAAATTCCAAGAAATATTATTAAACAAATCAATTCTTTTTAAAATTATAATTAATAATATAAAAGCAATGAAATTATTTATAGCTGATAATAAATAACCCATACCTGGAATAAATAAAATTTCACCAGGTAAGAAAATAGTTAAAATTTGTGTAATAATTCCAAATCCAAATAACAATAAAAAAACAATCCCTATTAAGAAACTAAAAAGGATAATATGTTTTTGTGAAAATCGCTCATTATCATTCAAAAAAATCACCTTAAAATGGTTTAATAATTCCTTCCTCAGTGATAATTCCTGTAATCAAATCACTAGGAACAATATCAAAAGCTGGATTAATTACTTCTGTACCTTTAGGACAAATTCTACAACCACCATAATAAATAACTTCATCTGGAGATCTCTCTTCAATTTTTGTATCAAAAATAGAATTATCCTTATCAAAAGTAGATAATGGTGCAGCTACATAAAAAGGTACATTAAAACGATTAGCTGCAAGTGCAACCATTAAAGAACCTATTTTATTAGCTATTCCTCCTTTTCCGACTCTATCTGCTCCAATTACAACCTTATCGATTTTGCCAATAGACATTAAATATCCAGAAGCTACATCAGGAATAAGTTTAACTGGAATTCCTTCGTTTTGCATTTCCCATACACTTAATTTAGCACCTTGACCTCTAGGACGAGTTTCATCGCAAATCACATTAATATTTTTACCTTCATTAAATGCAGCTCTAAAAACTCCAAGTGCAGTCCCATAATCAACACATGCAAGTGCACCTGCATTACAATGAGTTAGAATTGTATCTCCATCATCAATGATTTTAGAACCATTTTTACCTATTGCTAAATTTGTACTAATATCTTCATTATACATTACTAAAGCTTCGTTTACTGGATTATCACTATTATAAACTCTATCTACTGCCCAAAAAAGATTTACAGCAGTTGGTCTTGAAGCTTTTATTTTTAAGGAGACATCTTTTAAATCTTCACCAGCTAAATAAGCAAGTGCCATAGCAAACCCTGCAGCTATACCAATAGCTGGAGCCCCCCGAACAACCATAGTATCAATTGCTTCAATTACTTCTTGATAATTTTCACAATAAACATATTCTAGTTCATCAGGAAGTTTTGTTTGATCTATAAGTTTTAATTTATTGTCTTCCCATTCAATTGTTCTCATATTTTACCTCCAAAAAATTTATTTTAAAAAAAACCGAACAAAAGTATTTTAATAAAAAAATACTCAATTATAATTTAAGTTTTTGTATATATAGTTTTTACCTAAAAAATGATTTTTAAATTATATTTTTTAAATTAGATAAAATAAAAAGAAATTGAATCTTATTCAGTAAAAATTTTCATTAAATAAGCTTAATTAAAAAATAGTAATAAATGAAAAATATAACTGTTTAGAAAAAACCTAAAAAATTAGTTATTATGAAAGTTTATTTAAGAAATTTTTATTAAAAAAAATATAATTAGGACATAACATGTTAGATTGTTAGTTTCTAATTAATTATTTTATTAAATATAAAAAATTTTTCGTTATGTCCTATAATGAAACAGTCCCCTAATTAATCTATTCCATTATCGATGCAAAATACATCTATCAATAATATATTAAAAAGACTATATATAATTTTTGATAAAAATAAAAAAAACTTAAAAAAAAGTAAAGATAAATAAAAAAATTTAATAATGACTTTGAGGAGTCATACCTAAATGTTTATCTTCATGTTTAGAGCCAGGAATACCATATGCATCTGCCCTACATTGAGTACATGCTCTAAATACTGGAATAATTTCTTCAACATCTTCTCTAACTTGTTCCATCATTGCACAATCAGGTTTAGAATAATTTTTCATTTTGTTTAATGGGATTAATGGTAAAATATTCATTAAAGAAGCTCCTCGTTTTTTAACTTCTTTAGCTATTTCTACAATATGATTTTCATTTAATCCGGGAATCAGAACAGAATTAACTTTAACAATAATCCCTGCTTTTGTAGCTTTTTCTACTCCTTCAAGTTGATTTTTTATTAAAATTTCAACAGCTTCTTTTCCTTTATAGACTTTACCTTCATATTTAATAAAAGAATAAATGTCTTTTGCAATTTCAGGATCTATTGCATTTATTGTAACGGTAACAGTATTAACCCCAAGCTCAGCAAGTTTATCAGCATATTTAGGTAGTAAAAGACCATTAGTACTCATACATTTTATTAAATCACTATTTGTATTATTTAACTTTTCAAAAAATTCAAATGTTTCAGGATTTTCTAGAGAATCACCTGGACCTGCAACACCTACAACAGAAATTGGTCCCTCAGCAGTTACTTCTTTAATATGATCAATAGCTGCATCAGAATCCATAACACAAGATGCAACACCCGGTCTTACCTCTTCATTATTAATATCTCTAGTACAGAAATTACAATAAATATTACATTTTGGAGCGATTGGTACATGAGCTCTTCCAACTTTATCATGCATTTTTTCATTAAAACATGGATGTGCCCGAGTTATATGGGCAAATTTAGAACCATTATGTTCATTCATTATATCACCTTTTTATTACAATATGTAAGAATAATATGTTTGAACTAATTATTAAACCTTTCGCTAAAACTAAGTTAATTCTTCAATATATTCTTCTGCTTTTTCAATCCAAGCATCTTTAATTAATTCATCAGTTGCAATAACCGCAATAATATCTCCCCTAGATATATCTTTGATTATTTTAAAGCCTTCAGGCAATATTCTAAAGACAGCATCATAAATTTTCTTTTGAAGATTAATATTTGAATTATCCACTATTAAATCATTTAATTCATAATGTTCCCCTGAAACAATTATATTAAAACGATTTGGTTGTAATGTTTCTTCTCTTGAAAAAGTTTCCCAAAGTCTTTTTAAAATATTAGGAAGATATTTTTCATCATCAACATTTATAACAGTTTGATTTTCATCTTTATTAAAAACAAGATTAGCAACATCTCTTAAATACACATTATCTGAAGCTTTCTTCATTTTAATAACTAAAATGAAAACAACTTGATCAGGATCTGCAAATGCTTTTAAATCTTCAACAGAAGGCCCTAGTATAAGATCTTGAAATATTTGTTTAATAATCATCTCATATACTTCTGCACCTTTTTTATCATAGCATTCAACTAACATAAAATACCTCTAAAATGATTATTTATTATCTTGTCTATTCCCCATTCCTGAAACAAGTAAAGCTGAACCAACAGCACCAATATGTTGAGAATAATCAGGAACAATAACCTCAATTCCTCCTAAAACATCACTTACTGCTTGAACAAGTCCTGATATTAATGAAGTACCTCCTACTTGAATCAAAGGTTCTCTTATATCAATTTCTTGAAGTTGTTGTTCATAAACTTGTTCTGCAACAGAATGACATGCTGCAGCTGCTGCATCTTCTTTAGATCCTCCTGCTGCTAATGTAGTAACTAAATCTTGAATACCAAATACAATACAATAGCTATTTAATACTGCTTGTTTATAATCTCCTTTAAGAGCCAATGGGCCTAATTCACTAATATCTACATCTAATCTTCGTGAAGTCATATCTAAAAATCTTCCAGATGCTCCTGCACAAATACCTCCCATTGTAAAATTATCAGGAATACCATTATTAACAGTGATAACTTTATTATCCATACCACCAATATCTAAAACAGTAGCATCTCCTTTCTGATGACCAGCCAAATATACAGCTCCTTTAGCATTTACAGATAGCTCTTCTTGAATAAGTTCAGCTTTAAGATTTTTACCAATAGTTAAACGTCCATATCCAGTAGTTCCAATCCCATCAACATCATCCATTGTATAACCAGTACCTTCAAAAGCTTCAGCTGCTGCAGTATCAACAGATCCCATAATATCTTTAGTAGCAGTCCAACCAGTACCAATTACAGAATTATTTTCCATTAAAACTACTTTAGTAGTAGTGGATCCTGAATCTATTCCAACAGTTAATCCTTCTTGTTTTTCTCTTGCAAGAATACTTCTCCTAGCAACAACCGTTGTTAAAGCTTCCATTCTAATAAATAATTCATCTGCTTTTGTTCTTTCAGTAAATGAATAAGTAACAACAGGAATTCTTGTGTTAGCTTGAATAAATTGACGTACTACATTCCTAACAAGTGCTCCTTCAGCACATCTAAAGCAAGTAGCTATAAAAATTGCATCAGCTTTACTTTTTCCTTCAACAATAGACATTGCTCTTGCAATCATTAATTTTAAGCTTGAACTTTGAGCAGAAAATCCAAATTTTTCATAAGCTTCATTAATATAATCTAAATCAATTTCTGGAAGAATTATTTCTGCACCAAAAGTATTTGCTGCTTTTTCTATTTCTTTTTGAACACCACTATACTCAGTTCCACAAGAAATTAAAGCTATTTTAACCATTTAACTACCCTCCAAACTTTTAAGAGAATCTAAAAAATCATTAATTTTATTAACCATATCCATAGTTTCATCTCTAGATGAAGGATAATTTAATTCTAAAGAAGGAATATCTCTATTTCTAAGTAAAAAAGTTGATAATTCATTAGTTCTTGCACAACCAACACAACCAAATCCAAAAGGCGCATCATCTACAATAATAGCTGCTTCAGCTTCATCAATCATAGGACCAATAATAGACATTCTCCCTCTAACACCTGATGGAACTTCAATAGCTGCATATTTAAGTCCTTTAATAGGATCATCTTCTGTGATATTCATTGGAGGCGAATCAATTTCAGGATCTACAACTTTTTTTCTAACTTCTTTTTGTAATGCCAATGCAGTGTGGCCTTTTCTTTCAATTAAATCTGCTAAAATTAAAGAATTTGGGGGATAAATAGCTACTTTTACCATGAAATCATCTCAACATAATTATTTATTTTTTTTATCATTTAAAGATTCTTTAACAATATCTTTAAAATCATCAACATCAATAGGTTCATCTTTTTCAATATTTACTTCTTTTCGATTAGATAATGCATCAGAGATATCGCCTAATAATTTAAATTCATCTTCCATTTGATGAAATCCTTCTCTTGGCCCTAATCTATGAGCTCTACATCTTCTTGGATCTCCTGGAGGAAAACCTCTAGCTTTAGTAAATATATTATTTGGATCCATTTTTCTAATTTCTTTAATAGCTTTTATAACATCTTTTTCCTTACCACTAACCATAGATCCATAACAAGTATTTTTTATTGTAAGTGGTAAGTCTAATAAGTGTAATGCATGAACAATTTCGCTTTCACTAACATTAGCTTTTGGTCCAAGTATAATCATTCTTGTAACTGTTTCAGGATCAGTATCATCACTACCAAGTTCTGGATTAATACTAAGATTCTCTAACATATAAAATATCCCCATCTTTAAGTTTTTCAATATATTCTAAATTACCTTTTATTTTTCCAACAATATTTGTTCCAGTAAATGGTTCTCCAGTAGGTCCAAATTCATCATTTTCTTCAAATCTAACTCCTATAAGACCAGTGTTTTTACGAGACATATTTGTTACACCAATAATTCCTGACTCAATACAAGAGCTTGGTGAGTTTTCTGGAATTAAACCTTTAGATTCTTTAGAATTTCCTTCAAACATAACAAGTTTCATACCTGGAAACGCAAAGTGAACTTTAAGCCTACCAACTGGATTTTCAACAAGTCCTGTTATTTTCTTAAAATACCATTTAGTTCTTGGTGCATTATCAGTAAGTTCAATTAGACCTAAATCTTGTTTTTGAATTCCTTTTGTTTTAAGCTTTTTATTTTTAATAATATCCACTGTAAATAAAGGATCTTGTTCTACAACAATTGCATCATCATCAACTAAACCTTCTCTAATATGTTCAATTCCCATTGAAGAAAGCAATTGAAAAGTTTCTTTTTGAGTAGTTCCAAGAGCCATGAGTCTTTCTTGATCAGATTTAATAGTAATAAAATCATTTTCTTTTGCAATATCTATTATTTCCATTCCTTTACTAATCATACCAACTGTAGTGTGTGAGGGAGCTAAAATTCTATTTTCCCTATAGATATAAACTTTACCAACACCTTTACCAGTATTTCTAACTGTTATTGTTCCTCTAGATCTTAAAGTTGTATCTTCTTGAGGTTTATCAATTCCTTGAAGATTATTGAAACTTAAAAAAGTATTAGCTTCAAAATCAACCTTTAATCTACCATCTTCAATTAGTGAAAATAAATGTTCCACACAACTTGGAGATTCCTCATCAATTTCAATAGAAACATAAGTAAATAGCTGATTTCCTTCATTTAATTTAATATTTAAATCAGAAATTGATGAACTATCAACAACAGTGTTTCTTTCAATAATTGGCTCAATATCTATAATAAAATCATCTTCTGTTAAAAGATTTAATACTTTTTTACCACCAATAACCTTTGCAAAAATTCCACTATTAAACTCAGGTGTAGCATATATATTAGTTATTTTGTCTTTAATAAAAATTATATGAGTCGATTCATTACTAAAACTAGAAAGACTTAATAAAACATCCCCATCTAAATAGCTCAGTCTTTCTTTAGTTGGTTTTAAATCAGTTTTAAAAGGTCCAATAGCTAACTCATTAGATGTTGACCATCTAATGTTTAAATTAATTAAATCTTTATATTTTTCTTTCCACACATTTATTAAAGGAATTGCATCAGGATCATCACTCATTTCAATAATAATAGAACCTTGATTTGTTTTAATTTTGAATTTATTAATGTTTTTCTCAAATTCTGTTTTACCTTTTATTAAACAGATGATACTACCAGGAGTATAAGGAGCATTAGATATATCTATAGCTTCTTGAATTGTACAATCTTTTTTAAGATCAAATTCTTCTCCATTAATACTTACTAACATATAATCTCCTAAAAATTTTAACACTCTTTAATATTACTATATATTTATAGATTAATCAACTTAAAATTTTTTCGATTTGATTGTTTGATAAAAAAAATTATTTTAATAAGTAAATTTAATTAATATTTTTAAAAACAGGATTTATCTTTTGGTCAAAAAGAACAATTTTTTCAGAATTTTGCTCTAAATAAAGCTTTTTATCTTCAATAATTTCACCAACAATAGCTGTTTTAATAGAATAATCTTTCAAATAAGAGATTATTTTATCACAATTTTCTTCTTTTGCTGTGAAAACAAAACCAGATCCAGGATATGATTTTAACCATTGTTCCCAATCAATAGCTGGATTTTTAGGAATATTATTCAATTCAACAATAGCTCCTTTTTTTGATGATTCAAGTAACATTTCTAATGTTCCGAGAATTCCAGGATTACTAATATCTTTTCCAGCTGTAAATAATTCTTTTTCTGCAAGATTTTGTATAGCAGTAATTTGATCTTGTACTAATTTTGGATCTTTATTATAAGTAGTATCCCAATTTAGTGCAAACTCTTTATGAGGAGCTCCATCTAAATCAATAGCTACAATTACTTTATCATTTACATTTGCTCCAGAACTTTTAATGATTTTATCTTTTTGAGCAATCCCAATTATTGCAACTCCTAAAGAATCAACTTCTCCATCAGGATGAAGATGTCCTCCAACCATAGGAACATTGAACTTAATACAACCATCTTTAATACCGTTTAATACATCATCATAGCAATCTTCATCTTTTATAGATAAAATATTAACCATAGCTAAAGGTTTTCCACCCATTGCAGCAATATCATTGACATTTACAAGTACAGCGCAATAACCTGCCCAATATGGATTTACATCAATTAATTGCCCCCAAATACCATCTGCAGCAAATAAAATAACTTGATTATTTCCTATATCAATAGCTGATGCATCATCATCATTATCTATTACAATATTTCCAGAAATATTATAAACATCACTTAAAATATCTGTGACATTTTCAATAGAGCTTTTACGAGTTACTCCTTCAAAACTTTGAATTGATTTAACAAGATTTTTTAAGTCCAAAATATCCCTCTTTAAACTTATTTATATATTCATATTATTTATTATTTTTAT
>JAJDHW010000027.1 GCA_030266405.1 Methanobrevibacter sp. OttesenSCG-928-I08 | reverse complement strand
ATTCTATGAGTATAAAAACAGTTTTATTTTTGATTGTTGGCGTCGTTATAATGGCAGTCATGTTATGGTTTATAGGTATTGAAGAAATCATAGCTTCTTTAGAATTAGCTAATCTTTGGTTAATACTAGCTGCAATAGCTATTCAAGTTTTTACCTATTTTTTATATGCTTTTAGATGGGAAATTATTAATAAAATCACTGATATTGATGTTGGATTCAAAAAATTATTACCTATGGTTCTTGTTGGACTTGCAGTAAACAATATTACTCCTAGTGGTCGTGGAGGAGGAGAACCAGTAAGAGCTTATATTTTAGCTAAAGAAGTTGATAAACCTATGGAGGAATCATTCGCCACAGTTATAACAGATAGGGCTTTAGATACTTTTCCTTTTGTTTTACTTGCAGTTATTACAATAATTGGAGTTACTTTTTATTTTCCATTATCTCCTTGGATTGTTGGAGTAATGATTCTTGCTGTTGTAGCGATTATATTAGTTTTATCATTACTCATTTACATGTCTATTAACGAAAATTTTGGTAAAAAGTTAACTAATTGGATTATAAGGATTGTTCATAGATTTTATAAAAAAGATCCTGAAAATATGGAAATTAAAGTTAAAGAAATTGTTGGTGGATTTCAAAGTACTATGAAACAAATGATTTCAAATAAAAACATGTTATATTATGCTTTGCCTTTATCTTTTATAATATGGATTTTTGAAATATTAAGAGTTTATGTAGTATTTCTTGCTTTTGGAGTATCAGTATCTCCTATTATTATTGGTGAGATATTTATTTTAGCATCACTTATTGGAATGATTCCTCTTTTACCTGGAGGTCTTGGTGCTATAGATGGGGTAATGATTTTATTTTATTCTGCTGCAGGTATTCCTGCTTCTATTAGTGCGGCAGCCACTGTTGTTGAAAGATTAATATCTTTTTGGATGTCTACTATTATTGGGCTTTTGTTAGTCCCACATTATGGGGCCTCTGTTTTAAATAAAATCTCTTCAATAGGCGATCGAAAAGAAACTCCTGAAGAAGATATTATTGAAGAATTAGAATATATTTCACATAAAAATGATAATGAAAAATAATAAAGAATTTTCTTAAGCATCTGAAAATTATTTTAATAATATTTATCTAAAAATTATGTTCCATATCATGTAATTTAATCTTTTAAGATAAAAAAAACTTATTAAAAATAGCTTTTTTTACACTATTGCTTAATTTTTTAAAAAATAAAAAAGCAAATTTTCTAAATAATTTTACAAATAAAAAATTTGTATTAATGGATATTTTACTATTATATGTTTAGAAAAACTAATAGAGGGTAGTATTGCATTGATATTATCATTTAGAAATAATGATTAAGGATTTAGGCATTTTATACAATTTATATTATAGGATATACTTTAAATCAGTATCATTTAAATAATATTATTTTAATATAATTATTATATTATAATGCTTGTAATAACCTTGATAATTTTCATTAAGAATAATGTTAGATTAATACAAGAAATATAAAAAAAAGAATTTTTTTGTAAAAACATTAAAAGTTTTACATTTTGGAAGTTAAAATGAAACTTTTTAGGTAAAATCTTTACTTTTTGAGAAAAAAGTTATTATTACTTAAATTTCGAAACAGCATTATTTTATTAATGTTGAGGAATATTTTACAAAAAATAATAATTTGATAAAAGAATAAAGGAGGATAATTACTTTGACAAAATATTGTCCTAATTGTGGAAAAGACAATGATGATAACTCTACATTTTGTAGGTATTGTGGGAAAAAATTATCTGGAATTCATGATATAAACATAGAGAACAAACCGATATCAGATAATAAAGAAAAAAAACTATGGGCTATTGTTATAGTATTAATAATAGCAATTGCAATAATTGGAACATTTGCTTTTATGGCAATTAATGATAACAATGAAAACACTGAACCTACTAATAATAAATCAAATGAAAAGATTTCTGATAGTTCTGTTAGTGATGTTTCAAGTGTTAACACTAAAACTTGGCATAAAGTCGATTCATTTAGTGGAGTAGGAGGGAAAACTATTACGCTGACTGCTGCAGGAAACCCAATAAAAGTTACTTCATCTGCTATGCCAATAAAAAATTATGCTGATAATTATATGCAAACATCAATTAGTAAAAATGGTTTTTCAGTAGGTTCTTCACAGTTATCTTGGAATAGTAAAAGCGCAGTAGCTACAAAATCAGATTCTATTGAATTTACAGGAACTGGAACATATGATATTTATATATCTACTTATGAATTACAATATTGGAACTTAGAAATTTATGAATATTATTGAGTTTTTTAATAATTTTGGTGATTAAATGGATAAACCACATATGTCTGCAGATGATTTTTTAAAACATTATAATAAACCGGGATTTTGTGACAATTGTGGGGAAAAATTAGTAGATAAAGATGATAAATTTTGCCATAGTTGTGGTAAAAATTTCGAAAGCAATGAAATGCCTGAGGAAAATAACACAAAAATTATTATAGGATCAATAGTCTTAATAGCTATTATAATTGTTGGTGGTTATTTTGCTTATAGTACTTATCAGACTAGTGAATTTGATAAAAATTACAAAAATTACATGGCAAATACTTTAAGTTCCTATGAAAATTTGAAATCAGGCAATGATGTGTATGTTAATGAATATAGCTCAATTTACACGGCAAATTATATTGAATTGGCTATAAATTATAACAATCTAGCAATAGATGATTTAGAGGAATGCAAAAAATATGCTCAAACATCAGAAGAAAAAGAACTAATTGAATTATCATTAAACTTAGCAAAGAAAAATGAGCAATATCTTGATGCCTCCTATAACTTTTGGGAAAAAGCTTCATCTATAACTTATTCCTCAAATTATATTTGGTATGGAGCATCTTCATCAGATTCTTCACAATTGACAGATTATTATAATCAAGCAGAAAAATATTCTAGTGAAGTAGAAGATTTAAGAAATAATTTAGCAGAATTTTTAGATAATCATCCAGAGTTGAAAGAACGATTTGACATGTAAATATAATGTTACTTGTCATTAAATTTTACCTGTTTCTCAAACTTTTTTCAATATAATTAACATCTTGAGACAGTAATAATTTACAATCTTTAAAATAACTCTTAATAATATTTTATTTTTTAAATTTATTTTATTTTGACTTGATTTTCAAAAAATAAATATTTAATCAAGGATTTCAACAAATAAAAATAGATTATTCTATTTTTAGCAATGAATTTCCAATAAGAATATTTATACTTTAGATTTTTAGATTTTTGGAACTTGACTAAAAATCCTAGAAGTAAATAGAAAACTTTATTTTCTTAATAATTAAATTTTAAATATATAAAATTTTTGGTGAAAAAATGGAAATAAATGGTGTAGAAATAAAAAATAATTATGCTGAAGCTTTTGGAATAAAAGTAACAAGATTACTCGTAACTGCTGCTACAAAAAAATTAGCTAAGATTGCAGCTACTGAAGCAACAGGTTATGGAACTTCTGTTATTGGTTGTCCTGCAGAAGCAGGTATTGATGGATACATGGCTCCAAGTGAAACTCCTGATGGAAGGCCTGGTTATGTAATAATGATTTGTAATTCTGCAAAGAAGAAATTAGATCATGAACTTTTAGAAAGAATTGGTATGTGTATTTTAACTGCACCTACTACTGCTGTTTTTGATATGCTCGAAGATCCTGATGATAAATTTAAAACAGGATTTAAATTAAAATTCTTCGGTGATGGATATGAAAAGAAACAAGAAATTGCAGGTAGAACAATTCATTCTGTTCCTATAATGTCTGGTGACTTTTTAGTAGAATCTGAATTTGGATGGAAAGAAGGAGTAGCTGGAGGAAACTTTTTCATAATGGCTAATAGTAAAATGAGCGGTCTTGTAGCTGCTGAAGTAGCTGTCGATGCTATTGCAAATGTTAAAGGAGTAATAACTCCATTCCCTGGAGGAATGGTCGCTTCTGGTTCCAAAGTTGGATGTAATAGTTATGAATTTTTAAATGCTTCAACTAATGAAAAAATGTGTGTAACATTAAAAGAAGAAGTTGTTGAAACAGAAATCAGAGAAGACGTCAATGGTGTTTTTGAAATTGTTATTGATGGTGTAGATGAAGAATCTGTTAAACAAGCTATGAAGGCAGGTATTGAAGCTGCTTGTACAGTTGATGGTGTTATTGAAATAGATGCAGGTAACTTCGGTGGAAGCTTAGGTGCATACAAAATCCAATTACAAGAGTTATTCTAAATATAACTCACTTTTTTTACTTTTTTTTTAAAATAATCTAAAATTATTAACCTTAATAAATATTCTAAATTTTTCATAAACATTTTTTTTAAAATCAATCTTAAATTATAATTATTATAAATTACATATATTAATAATAATATTTGGGTGATAAAATGGATCCTATTGAAATGATGGTTACAGATTTAAACAGTGAATACTTAGGACTTTCAAGATTGTGTCTAATGGAATCAGCAGGAAAATCGTTATCTGACGAAATAGCTAAAATAGTCACATTTAATTTTTCAAAACCAGTTAAAATAGCTATTTTTACAGGATCTGGTGGGAATGCAGGAGATGGCTTTGTTGCAGCAAGATACTTACTAAATAGGGGTTTTGAAGTTGAAATATTTATGTTATCTAAGCAAGAGAATTTAAAATCAGACAATGCTAAAACAAACTTTGAAATTTTAACTAACATGGAACCTAGAATATCTAGACTAAAAACACATGTCATAGAAACTAATGATGATGTCAATAATTTAAAACTTAATTGTGAGGAGTATATTATTGTAGATGCTATTTTGGGAACAGGAATTGAAGGTAAATTAAAAACTAAAGTTAAAAATGTAATAGAATTAATAAATAAATCTAATAGTTTCATAGTATCTGCAGATATTCCTTCTGGATTAGATCCATTAACAGGCGAAACAAAAGATATAGCTATCATACCTAATTATACTATAACTTTTCATAGAATAAAAACTGGTGTTAAAAAAGCAGGTGAAGATAAGGTTGGAGGTATTGTAACTTGTGATATTGGAATTCCTATCGAAGCTGAATATTTCACAGGTTTTGGAGATTTAATAAAACTTAATCATAGGGGAATTTATTCTCATAAGGGAAATAATGGCAAATTATTAATTGTTGGTGGAAGCAAGGATTATTCTGGAGCTCCAGCTATTGCAGGTCTTGCAGCTATATCTTCAGGTTCTGATTTGGTTTATGTTACAAGCCCAGATCCTGCAAGTTTAGCTATTAAAGCAACTTCTCCAGATTTAATTGTAAAAGGTTTAAAAGGAGATTATTTAACTTTAGATAATTTAGATGAAATTTTAGAATATGTTGATAAAGTTGATGCAGTTTTAATAGGTCCTGGTGCTAGTTTAAATGAAGAAACTGGTAAATTATTCAATGTTTTAGTTAATAAAATTAAAAAACCTTTAGTTCTTGATGCTGATGCATTAAAACTAGTTGATTTATCTTTAATTAAAGATAGGGAAGATATAATTTTAACTCCTCACTTATTTGAGTTTAAAAGATTTTTCTCTAAAGTTATGGATGAAGAAGAAATTAATTCAAATAATTTAGAATTATCTTTAGATACTTATGATTATGATAAAATTAATGAAAATATTTCTATATTCCAGTCAATTGTAAGCTCTATCAAAGGAACTGTTATAATCAAAGGTCAATTTGATTTAGTTGTAAATAGTAAAAGGTTTAAAATTAATAAAACAGGGAATCCTGGAATGACTGTTGGAGGAACTGGTGATGCTTTATCTGGTCTTACAACAAGTTTACTTTCTCAAGGTTTAAATGCATTTGATAGTGCAACTTTAGCTATTTATTTAAATGGTAGGGCTGGAGATTTAGCTATGAATAAACAAGGTTATGGGTTTTCAGCTACTGATATTACTGATTATATCGGTGCATTAATGGCGAATATTATCAAATAGTGTGATAAGATGTCAACCTATAAAGATAAACTGTGGAAAAGTAGACTTTTATTAGATGTAGCTATTCAGGAATATATTTTAGAAGAAAAAAGAAATAAAGCCCTTGATGATAAAGTAATGTTTATGATTACAGCTGTAGGTATTCTATTAGCTTTACATGCTGCTCTTGATTTAAATTTAAACAATATTTTTGTTTTTATTTTATCTACTTCAACTTTTATTTTCTTATTTATTCCTATATATTATTTTATAATGATTTTTTTCTCAGATAAGTTTTCAATAATGTCTCTTAGGGAAAACGTTTTAAAAGATTATGAAAGTAATTTAGATGAACTAACTATTATTAATAATTATATATATCTTATAACTGATGTTATTAAAACAAATAATATTATTATTGAATCTAAAAAATCTTTATATAAAAAAGGATTTACTTTTTTTATTTTTGGAACATTATGTGTAATAATTTGTTATTTTTTAAATCATTTTAGTGGATAATAGTTTAAAATAGAAAATAAAAAAGTTTTAATCATTTTAGTGGATAATATGGAAAAACATGTAAAAGGGATTTTTAAAAATAGGCCTAATAGATTCATAGCTGAGGTAGAAATTGATGGTGAGATTGAAAAAGTCCATGTTCCAAATACTGGAAGATGTAAGGAGTTATTAGTTGATGGAGCTATTGTATATCTTACAAAATCAAATAATCCTAAAAGAAAAACTAAATACACTCTTCATTTTGTCATGAACCGAGGCGAATTAGTATCAATTTACTCACAAGAAGCTAATAGTATTGTATTTGATGCCATTAAATCTGGTAAAATTAAAGAACTTTCTAGCTATTCTCATCATGCAAGAGAAAAACAAGTTGATAATTCACGAATAGATATATATCTAGCTAATGAAGAAGATGATTGTTGTGGTATGAACTTTTTAACTAATAGTACTTATGTTGAAGTTAAAGGAGTAACTCTTGTAGAAAAGGATATTGCATTGTTTCCTGATGCTCCAACTGAAAGAGGAGTAAAACATTTAAATGAATTAATAAAACTCAAAAAAGAAGGTAATCGCGCAATAGTATTTTTTTTAATTCAACATCCTATAGCTAATTCATTTAAACCAAACTGGGAAAATGACCCTGAATTTGCAAAAACACTAAATAAAGCACATTCTCAAGGTGTAGAAATTTTAGTTTATAAATGTAAAAATAACTTAGAAGGGATTGAATTAATACCTAAATCTTTAAAATTTGATTTAAAAAAATGAAAATATATTTAATATTTTCTTATTATTCCATCAACTTTATCAAAATCACTATCAAAACTATAGATATCTGTTATATTTTCTTTTTTCATTATGTAAATGGCTAATGAATCTGCTAATGATAAATTATTATATTTTGATAGAATTTCCATAGATTTAGTAATATCATTTTTTGTAGGGTAATAAATATTAAATTCTTTTTCAAGTGTTTTATATAATTCTATAGTATTTTTAACTCCTAATCTAGAATTAATACTAGTTATTGACTCTGACATCATTAATAATGGCATAATTTTCTTTTCTTTTATAATATTTGAATATAAAGTTATAGCTCTTTCATTCCACTGATCTTTATTATTTATTATAGCTATTATAAAACTAGAATCGATTAATATCATTTAAATGATTCTCCTCTACTTGCTTTTTTCTTAGCTTCAACAGAATCTAAAGTATCATCACTAATCATCCCTGCAAAATCCATTAAATTTTTTGTAGTTTCAATATCTAGTTCAAGTTTTCCTTTTTCATTAATATTCCATTTTACAGTGTCATCTTCATTAATATTTAATTTTTTTCTTAATTCTGCAGGAATAGTTAATTTATATCCTTTATATATTTTTGTTTCTATCATTTTAACCACATCTAATTAGTGATTATTATTATATATTCACTATAATATAAAATTCACTATAAAAACAAAATCACTTTTTCACATATGTGTTATTTCACTTATTAGTTATAAATTAATAATTTCAAAATACTATCAAATATTTTAAAGTATTAGCTATTTAATAAGAAAAATAAAAGTTAAAATAAGTATTATATATTTAATTTAAAAATAAAATAAGAAAAATAAAAGCTTGAAGCTTTTATCTATTTAATTTTTGATATTTTGCAGCTTGAAGAGCATGATGTTTAATCATTCCTTCAACTTCTCTTTGATCTGTTTCTTTATCTTCAAAACTAATCTCTTCAATATCATGTAAACTAAAGTCAGATTCTCTTGTTAATGGCGCAATTGATCCTTTAAATAATTTTAAAACTACTTTTCCACTAACTCTTCTTTGCATTTGGTCAATAGCTTGATCTAAATCTTCTCTAAGAGGTTCTTGCCACATAGCTCTATAAACTAAGTCTGCATATAATGTACTCATATATTCTTTAAACCTTATTTCATCTGTAGTTAAAACAAGTTCTTCTAAAGCTTTGTGAGCAGCTAATAATAATTTAGCACCAGGAACTTCATAAATTTCACGACTTTTAAGGCCAATGATTCTGTTTTCTATCATGTCGACTCTTCCAACACCATTTTCTCCAGCTATTTTGTTAGATTCGCCAATTAAATCAATAAGTCCCATCATTTCTCCATTAATAGCTATAGGTATTCCTTCTTCAAATTCAATAGCTACTTTTTGAGGAGTATCTTTTGCATCTTCCCAAGATGATGTCCATGCATAAATTTCTTCAGGAGCTTCATTTTTAGGATCTTCTAAGAGATCTCCTTCAATAGATCTTCCCCAAATGTTTTCATCAATACTGTAAGTTTTATCTGATGAGAGAGGTAAACCATGCTTTCTAGCATATTCTTGTTCTTCAGTTCTTGTTAAATTCAAATCTCTTATTGGAGCAATAATCTGATAGTCTGACATTGCTAAAATTACAGCTTCAAATCTAAATTGATCATTTCCTTTTCCAGTACATCCATGAGCAATAGCTACTGCATTTTCTTTATCTGCAACTTCAATTATTTTTTGAGCTATTAATGGTCTTGCAAGAGCTGTACTTAAAGGGTATCCTTCATACTCAGCATTTGCTTTAATTCCTCTGGATATATAATCATTAGCAAATTCATCACGAGCATCAATAGTGTAATGTTTGGAACTTCCAATTTCTTTAGAAACTTTTTCTGCTTTTTTTATTTCTTCTTCGCCTTGTCCAACATCAACACATGCAGTTATTACTTCTAAATTATATTCTTCTTCTAATAATTTAACACATACGGTAGTATCTAGACCGCCACTAAATGCTAAAACTACTTTTTCCATTTAATCACCATCATTATAAAATAAATATTAATAATATATAATTATGTTTTTAATTATATTTAAAAGGTTTATATATTTCAAATTAAATCTATTTTTTAATATAAATTGAATTTAAATATTTTTTAAAAATTAGTTAGCAGAAGAAAATCTCTCAATTGATGAAAAACAAAAATAAAGGTTGAGATGACATATTTAACATATTGTGAGAAAATACATCAATTGAGAGGTTTTGTGTTTGTGAGATATTATGTGTGTTAAATTAATATTTTCGACTCACAATTACACATTGAACTTAATAGTATATAAAGTTTAGGTATGCCTAAAATATTTTTATTAAATCTTCAAATCAAAACTAAAGATTTTTCTTTTTTAAAGAAATCAACTAATTCACTATAGGTTTTATTATTTTTTAAAGTATCACTATTTCCAATAATAATTAATTTACGTTTACTACGAGTTATAGAAACATTTAAACGCCTTAAATCTTTTAAAAATCCAATATTTCCTTTTTCATTACTTCTTACAAATGAAATTATTATAATTTCTTTTTCCCTTCCTTGAAACCCATCTACAGTCTTAGTTTCTACTTTAACCTTATTTTTTAAATAATTTACTTGATCCATATATGGGCTGATAATTCCTATACCTTTTTTACTTATTCCAATATCTAAAAAATAATCTACAATTTCCTTAACAATTTCTGCTTCTATTTTGTTAATAATAGATTTTGAATCTTTTAATTGTTTTTCTTTATTATCTTTCAAATTTTTTGTATCAATAAAAAGTAAAGGATTATTAAATTGGTTTAAACTTTTAAATAATAAATTTTCGCGATTAAAATTAGATTCCCAATCAATTAAATCATTCATAGTGATATTTGAAATTTCACTCCATGTTTTCAACTTTCCATTATAAAATTCTTTATTTGGAAATTCCATTAACTTTTCATTCATTCTATATTGAATATTTAAAAGAGTAGAATTTTCTTCATAGCTATCTATTAACTTTTCAAAAAGAGTATCTTCTAAATCCTTAGCTTTTTCACTAATAACTGTTGGTGGAAGTTGTTTATGATCTCCTGCAAGAATAAATTTTTGAGCTTTAGCTATTGGAATTAAAACAGAAGGAATTGTTGCTTGTGAAGATTCATCAATTATTGCAACATCAAAAATAATATCTTCAATAAATTCTAATGCTGCAGAGGAATTTGTAGATAAAATAACATCACTATTTTTAATAATATCTTTAACTATTTCATCTTCAACTCTTTTAATTTCATAATTTAATTCTTCAATTTCTTCATTAAATTCAAGCCATTTACCCATTGAAATCATTTTTTTAGGACTTATTCCTCGACCACCTATTTTTTTACTTGCATTTATTAAAATTTCTCTATCACTATATCCTCTTCTAAATTGAGGACTTGGTTTAGTGTTTTCATCACGAATATTTATTTTTAAACCCATTTCACGTTGGATGTCTTTTATTTTTTTACCTTTGGGATGATTTTCAACTTTATAAGCTAATGTATATTGTATATTATCTTCTGAAACTCTTTGAGGATGGCCAAGTCTTGTACAATTAATATCTTCTTTAATTATTCTATCTAAAATATTATCTACAGATCCATTACTTTCACCTGTAGCGAGTATTTTACTTCCTTTTTCATATTCTTGATTAATTAATTCAATTAAAGTTCTTGTTTTTCCAGTTCCAAAAGGCCCATGGACTAAAAAGAATTCTTTGGAGTTTAAACATTTATTTACTGCACTTTTTTGAGATTCATTAAGATTATTATCTTCAAAATTTAAACTATCGGATGTATCTATTTTTTTAAGAGTTTTTTCATCAAGTAAATATTCTAATGCTTTTTGACCATATTTAGATAAATTATTTAAGTTATCTTCCATTCTTTTAAAAGTAACATCACTTACATATAAATCGATTCTTGTATCTTTTTTTAAAGCCCATTTTGGAATATTCTCAATAGCTATTTTTATAAATCGCCCTCCTTTTTCTGTTACTGTTCCTGTTAAATCACTTTTTAAAGGATTTCCTCGACTAATTAAAACAACATCTCCAACTTTAATTTCAGTGTCTATTATTTCACGTCTTCCATATTGGACAATAGTATAACCTAGTTCTTTTCCAATAACTTTCCCTTTAAGATTATTAATGGCTCTTCCTAGTTTTTCTCTTTTTTGAGGAGATAATTTTTTTATTTCATTAACCATAAGAGCTATTTCAGCATCTTTTTCGTGTTTTATGAGTTTTATTAAGTATTTGATATAGCTTTTCACAATAATATCCCTTTTTTAGTAATGTATTATATATATTTAAATTGAATATAAGTATTGTAAAGTTTTATTTTAGGTTGTATGATGAAATTTGAAAAAGTTTTAGATAGCGAAATTCAAGATAATTACAATAATAATATTAAATTATCATATGTTTCTAAAGAATCAGGAGCATATGTATTTAAAAATAAATTCATATCTTCATCAATTTCTTTAAGTCCATCGACTAATTTTGTTTTAAATAAAGCACTTTATGGAACACCTATATTTAAATTTGGAAATAATGGAGATAAATTAATCTTAGTTTCTGGGGTTCATGGTAATGAACTATCTTCTCAAGTAGCTAGTTTATTTTTATTTGAACATTTATTGAACTTAGATTTTGATGGAGTGATTTATTTAATACCTTTTGCAGCTCCTTTAGCTACAATGAATAATTCTAGAAGATATAATTCTAAAGATCTTAATAGATCTGCTTTTATTGAAGGATCTATTACTAATGAAATTATAAAAATTGCAGAAAACTTAAAAGTCGATGCAGTTGCAGATTTTCATACAACTGCTTTAAATAGTAATCCTGGAAGGGAATCTATTTTTTGCAGTGAAAATCCTACAAAAGAAAGTTTAACAATTGCTAATCATATTAATAATGATGTTGGTTCGGTTGTTATTAATTTTGATAAAGCAGGATTTCCATATAAAGGTGCTATTGAAGATGAATCTAATTTAAAAGGAATTCCATCTATTACTTGCGAAGTATTATCTCCTTTTGGATCTATTAAAAAAGGAAGTATTGAAAGATCTTACCTTCAAATGAAGAGTTTTTTATCTTATTTTAATATATAATATTACTTTTCAAAAGCTATGATTAAATCTTTTATATATTAAATTAAAAATTAGATATTAGGTGATTTTATTTCTTCTTATAAAGGACATACATTATTTGCGTTGATTTTATCAATTTTACTTTTTTATAATCCTTTACTAATAGCTTTAAGTGTTATTGGAGCAAATCTTCCAGATTTTGATCATAAATTTAAAAAAGACAATGTTTATAAAATGATTATTTTTGGACTTTTAATCTTTATTATTCTCTATATCTTAGATTTACCTTACTTTATAGGAATTGTAATAACTGTTCTTGGAGGAATATTTTATTTTTCGAATCATCGAGGATTCACTCATTCGATATTTGGATTGATAATTTTAACTGTATTATCTGCTGTATTAATAGTTTCAAGTTATGAATTTATTTTAAACAACCAATTTATTTATATTTCAAATGATTTATTTATTATGGTTATTTTAATAGCTTTATTTGGAGTTTTAACATTAAATAAAAAATTATATTTATTATTTTTACCTATTTTTTTAATTTCTTTATTTTTTATAAATAATTTAACTGTAAATTATATTACAATTACTTTAAGTATATTCTTAGGATTATTAAGTCATTTAATATTAGATTCTTTTACTCCATCAGGAATTAAGCTATTTTCTCCTTTATCATCAAAAAAAGTTCATAAAAAATTTGGTATATCATTAACAATACTTTTATTTTTTGTAATCACACTTAATTTTTATTTTAATTTTGATTATATAACTATATTTTTTAATACTTT
>JAJDHW010000026.1 GCA_030266405.1 Methanobrevibacter sp. OttesenSCG-928-I08 | reverse complement strand
AATTAATAAATATGTTGATGAAACTGGAGGTTCACCTATTGATGTTAAAATAGGTTTATTTTGTATGGAAAATTTTTCATATACTTATCTTAAAAAATTCTTAAATAAAAACAATATCAATTTACATGATGTAAAAGAATTCAGGATTGAAAAAGGTCAATTTATAGCTAATTTAACAGATGGCAATGTATTTCAAATTCCACTTTCTAAAACAGAACCTTTTACAAGAAAAAATTGCCATATATGTACTGATTATACATCAGATGTTTCAGATATATCAGTAGGTTCTGTTGGATCTGATAAAGGATATTCAACTATAATTATAAGGACTCCTAAAGGAAAAGAAATCATAGATGATTGTATAAAAAATTCATATATTGAAGTAAAACCTTTATCAGAAAAAGGATTAGATATTTTAAAAGATATTTCTAATAAAAAAATTAAAACTAATCTCAAAACAATTGAAAAAAGAGAAGCTATTTCAAGACCAGTTTTATCTAAAAGAAAAATAACTGAAGAAGAATTTTTAAATGAATCTAAAGATTGTCAATTTGATAATTTAGAAAAAGATGTAATTAGTGTTGGAGGATGTGTCTTATGTGGGGCATGTGAATATGTCTGTCCAGATAATTTAATTACTATTGATGATAAGAAACCATTTAAAAAAGGAGAATGTATAGAAGATTGTCATGCATGTTATTTTGCTTGTCCAAGAACTTTTGTTAGTGAAGAAATATATAGTGCAGATATTGATATGAAACCTTTAGGTGATTATTTAGATATATTTTCTGCTAAATCAGAAAAAATAGCAGGTCAGGATGGTGGTGTTGTATCAGCTATATTAACTTATTTACTTGAGAAAGAGTTAGTTGATGAAGTATCTGTTGTTGGAGAAGATGAAAACTACTCATGGAAACCTAAATCCTTTTTAACACCAAATGTTAAAGATGTAATTTCGGCTGCAGGAACAAAATATAGTACTGTTCCAATAGGTTTTAAAGCTTTAAATGATAAAAAGTAATATGTTTTAAAAAAAGGTGATATAATGAAATTAATGGAAGAACTTTCTCTAACTCCAGGAATTTCTGGTTTTGAAGAAGAAATAGCTAATATTATTAAAAGAGAATTAAAAGATTATGCAGATATTATTGAAGAAGATAATATGGGAAATGTAATAGCTACAAAAAAAGGAGATGATGATGCTCCTTCTATA
Source organism: Methanobrevibacter sp. OttesenSCG-928-I08 (assembly GCA_030266405.1). Lineage (GTDB taxonomy): Archaea > Methanobacteriota > Methanobacteria > Methanobacteriales > Methanobacteriaceae > JAHKLT01. The sequence continues at coordinate 12,702 of JAJDHW010000026.1, read as the reverse complement.
ATGCTTGCATCCCATATGGATGAAATTGGATTAATGGTTAGATATATTGATAAAGAGGGTTTTATTAAATTTTCAACAATTGGTGGAATTAATGATCAAATGTTGATGAATCAAGCTGTCACAATTCATTCAGATAAAGGAAATTTTATAGGAGTTATTGGATCAAAACCTCCTCATATTACTAAAGCATCTGAGAAAAATAAAGTAATTAAAGCAGAAGATATGTTCATTGATATTGGAGCATCTTCTAAAGAGGAAGCTTGTGATATGGTTTCAATTGGAGATCCAATTACTTTTAAATCTTGGTTTGCAGAATATCCTAATGATTTATTTATGGGAAAAGCTTTAGATAATCGTGTTGGATGTTATGTTATGATTGAAGTTTTAAAAAGAATAAATACTAGAGCTACTGTTTATGGTGTAGGTACTGTTCAAGAAGAAGTAGGTCTTAAAGGTGCAAAAACATCATCATACAGATTAAATCCAGATATGGCTATTGCTCTTGATGTTACATTATCTGGGGATCATCCAGGAATAAAACCTGATGAAGCACCAGTTAAAATGGGTAAAGGTCCAACTATTGTTTTAGTTGATGCTAGTGGTCGTGGAATTATTACTCCTAAAAAAGTAAGAGATTTACTTATAAATACTGGAGATGAGAAAGGAATTGATTATCAACTTGAAGTAAGTGATGGTGGAACTACAGATGGTACTGCAATTCATTTAACTAAAGAAGGTATTCCAACAGGAGTTTTATCTGTTCCAACAAGATATATCCATACACCAGTAAGTGTAGCTAATATGAAAGATGTTGAAAATACAATAAAACTTATTGTTGAAGCTATTAATAGCTTGTAGATTTTATTAATATTTTTTAAAAAATATTAACTTTTTTTCTTTTATTTTTATTTAAAATGAATAATTAATAGTTTAATGATAATTAGACTATTTTAAATGCTTTTTTGATTAATCTCGAAAACTTTATTAATTAAATTATAGATATCTTATATTAATATAATTATTATTGGGACATCATGTTAAACACATCATCTAAAAAAATTGAAAAGGAATTTAAAGATTTGCGGAAAAATCTTTTAGATTTAACTTTAAAGAACCAGCTTTTAAATTTTAAGCCTAGAAATAAAACATTAACTGTAGTTAATCAATCTGCATCTAATGTTTATCAGTCTTTAGTTTTACAAGAAAAAAAGATGTATTTCACCACAAATAAAAAAAATGAAGAAGAAAAATCTAAATTTTCTATATGGGATCATTCTCCAATTGATTTGTCACGATTTTCTGAAGGAGATAAAACACTACAAACAAATTTAACTCCTAATGAACTTCAAAAAAGACTTTTTTATATTAATCAACAAGCTAAAACAATGCTTGATGAGCAGGGATATAATATTTTATATTTAGCTTGCGGATTTTTAGAATGGAGAGATAATCATAAACCAAATCAGAAAAATTTAGCTCCATTAATTCTAATTCCTGTAAAAATGGAACGTAAAAAGGTAGGAAAATCATTTGAATTATGTTGGACAGGTGAAGATTTACAAACTAATATTTCCTTACAAGCTAAACTTAAAGAAGACGGTATAAAACTTCCAGAATTTGTCCCTAAAAAATATTTTGAAGTTGTTGAACATTATATCCGAGATGTTAAACAAGCTATTGGACATATGTCTAAATGGAATGTAAATTCCAATGTAGCTTTAGGGTTTTTCTCTTTTACAAAATTTGTAATGTATAATGATTTAAATCCTGAAAGTTGGGAAGATAATGTTGATTTAACTAAAAATGAATTAATAGAAGCTATTTTTAATCCAAGTAAAAATAAACACTCTTCTTTTAATGAAGAAAATATTGATAAACAGTTAGAATATAAAAACATGTATCAAGTTTTAGATGCAGACTCTTCACAAATTGCAGCTATTGAAGATGTTAAAAATGGAGGTAATTTAGTTGTTGAAGGCCCTCCAGGAACAGGAAAATCCCAAACAATTGTTAATTTAATAGCTGAATTACTTGCAGAAGGTAAATCAGTATTATTTGTAAGTGAAAAAATGGCTGCATTAGATGTAGTTAAAGATAGATTAACAAAAGTTGGACTTGGAAAATTTGTATTAGAATTACATTCTCATAAAACAAGACGAAAAAAATTCTTAAAAGAGCTTGAAAAGGCAACAAATGTTAGATCTAGAACAAGCCGTAATATTGATCAAACACTTAGAAAACTTGAAACTCTTAAGAATCAATTAGATGATTATGCAGAAATTATTCATAAACCATTATATGATGTTAACTTATCTGCTTTTAAATTATATGGGATGAAAGAATCAGCTGATGATTATTTCTCAAAAAAAGATAGTATTATTCCTCTTGTTAGATTTTCAAACCCTGAAAATATTACATTAAAAGACTTAGATGATATAATTGTTTCACTTGAAAGCTTAGCTGAACTATATCAAACAATATCAAATGAAAATCCATGGAGTAAATGCGAACCTAAAAGTTTACTCCCAGGAGATTTAAGGGAGATTGAATTATTAATTAATGATACATTACATGGATTAAATAAGTTCTTACTTGAACAAGATAAGGTTTATGACATATATGGAATTAAAAAACCAAATTCTCTAAAAGATTTTGAAAGATCTCTTGAAGCATTTGAATTAATTGAAGATGAAAATGCTCAATTAATTGATGGGAAAATATTAGAATCAAATATTTGGTTTAGAAAAAATAATGATGTAAATAAATTAATTGAAAAATTAGAAGACTATCAAGCAAGTTCCAAAATATTAGATAAATTCCATAGTGAAATTTTAACATCTGATATTGATACTTTAATTAACGAAGTTAAAAAAATATCTAATAAGAAATTTAGTTTCTTTAAAAATAAACAAGGTGCTGAAATCGTTGAACCTTATTATAAAGGTAATGTTCCATCTAATGATGCTATTTTAAATGATTTAGAAAATATTAAAAAAACTATTATTTTAAGAAAAGAATTACAAGCAAATAATGATTTAGCAACTAGCTATTTTGGAAATTATTGGCATTTAGGAGCATCAATTAAAGAGTTAAATGTTATTAGTAAATGGATGAATCAATTTAATCATTTACTAAAAGAAGGAATTTTCTCAGATAATACAATTAACTTATTATCAAAAGATCTTTTTAATATAAATCCAAGAAGTGATATGGCAAGTTATATTGATGCTGGAAATGAATTTAAAAATCAGCTATCTAAACTTGAATCTAAACTTAATCCAAGAAGTAAATTAATATTTAAAAAAGATAGTGATGATGTTACAATTGAAGAATGGAATTATCAGTTGAATAATTGGAGAGGTCAGCTATCTAGTCTTCATTTATGGAGTCAATATCTTAATACTAAAAACGCTTTAAAAGGAACTTTATCTGAAGATTTCATTGATACTATAGAAAATAGAAACATAAAAAAAGATGATGTTAAACACTTAGTCTTTGGAAACTTTGCAGATTCTCTATTAAACATTATATTTGTTGAAAATCAGGAATTAGCTACTTTTATTGGAGAAATTCATGAAAATAGAATTAAAGAGTTTAAAGATTTAGATCAAAAAATCATTGAATTAAACAGAGAAAGGATTTTTGATAAATTAAATAATAATATACCAAAGATTTTTGGTGCTACTGATAATCCAGAAGCTAAAATATTAGCTGGAGAATTTACAAGAAAAAGTGGTCATTTACCTGTAAGATCATTACTTGAAAAAGCTGGAGGAATGATTAAACAAATTAAACCTTGTTTTATGATGAGTCCTCTTTCAATAGCTCAATATTTAGATCCAACTAATGATAAATTACAATTCGATGTAGTTATTTTTGATGAAGCAAGTCAAGTTAAACCTGAAGATGCATTAGGGGCATTTATGAGAGGTAAAACTGCAGTTGTTATGGGTGATACTCAGCAATTACCTCCAACTTCATTTTTTGATCAAATAGCTGCTGGTGAAAGTGGTGAAGAAGTAGCTGGTGCATTAGATATGGAAAGTATATTACATTTATGTAAATTATCTTTCCCAGTTAAAATGCTTAAATGGCATTATAGAAGTCGTCATGAATCATTAATTGCTGTATCTAATAAAGAATTTTATGATGATGAATTACTTGTATATCCATCACCTTCAACAAATGATCCAGAATTGGGATTGAAATTTCACCATAATCCTGAAACAGTATATGATAGGGGATCAGGTTCACTAAACAGAAAAGAAGCTCGTGATGTAGTAAAAGAGATTTTTAATCATTTTGATAAATTTGGAGATACAAAGAGTTTAGGTGTTGGAACCTTTTCTGTTGCTCAGAAAAACGCAATATTAGAAGAGCTAGAAATAGAGCGTAAACAACGACCAGAACTTGAACCATTATTTTCAGATAAAATGGATGAAAAATTCTTTGTTAAAAACCTTGAAACAATTCAAGGGGATGAGCGAGATGTTATATTAATAAGTATTGGATATGGATTTGATTCAAATGGAAAAATGTCTCTTAACTTTGGACCATTAAATCAAGATGGTGGGGAGAGAAGATTAAATGTTCTAGTAACACGTGCAAGAGAAAAATGTGTTGTTTTCTCAAATTTTAAATCACATGATATGAAATTAACATCTAACCCTCCATTCGGAGTTAAATCATTAAAAGAATTTTTAGAATATGCTGAAAATTTAACTATGGGAAATCTAGTTAATGATGATGTTAGGGAAGAACCATTTGAAGATGCAGTTTATAGCTTTTTAACTGAAAATGGATATACTATTCATAAACAAGTTGGATGTGCAGGTTTTAGAGTGGATTTAGCTATTGTAGATGAAGATAATCCTGGAAAATATATACTTGGAATTATTACAGATGGAAAAATGTATTCCAGTAGTAAGGTTGCAAGAGACCGAGATAGGTTAAGGGAACAAGTTTTAAATGGATTAAGCTGGAATTTATATAGATTATGGTCAACAGATTGGTATAGGAATAGAGATTTAGCTCGTTCTAAATTAATTGAAGCTGTTAAAAAAGCTAAAAAAGAATCAGTTGAAGAAGAAAATAGGAAATCTGAGGAATCTAAAAAATTAGCTGAGAAACTTAAAAAAGAGGCTGAAAAAAGAGCTGAAGATTTAAGAATTGCTAAGGAAAAAGCGCTTGAAGAAGAGGAAAAAGAGCGTAAAGAAAAAGAACAACTTGCAGATGAATCATCAGAAATTATTATAGATAATGCTCCAGATATTGAAGGTGAAGCTATTGAAATAGATTTTGATAGTGATGTTGAAATTCATGATAATATAATTGAAGCTAATCCTAAAGATGTTGAAGTTCCTGATAATATAATTGAAGCTAATCCTAAAGATGTTGAAGTTCCTGATAATATAATTGAATCAAATTATGTAAAAGAAAATCTTCCATTAGATTCAAATGTTGAAGTATTTTCTCCAAAGTCTAATGAAGAAAAATCTAATGATATTCCGAGTTTAAATAAAAAAACAGAATTAGATGAGGAATATATTAGTGATGATATGGATTATTCTACAATTCAAAAATCATCTAATGAAGAAGATGAAAATGAATCAGAGGGTTTTATTAATTCTTTAATTAAAAATTTATCAAATAATTCAAAATCTGATGAAGTAATTGACATAGATAATAATGAATCATTTAATGAAGAAGATATTTTAGAAAAACCTATTGATTTATCTAAAGAAAAAATTGATCTTAATGAAGATTTAAATATTTCAGAGGATGATGATAGTGAATCATTATTTTCGAAAATTAAATTTAAATCTAAATTAACTTTAGTAGGTGATGATGACCTACATTCAATAGCTAGTTCATCAACATATGATGAAAATATAAAAGATGAACTTGATGAAGTTATAGAAGATTCTATTAGTGAAAGTAAACATGATTTATCAGTTAATAATATTGATGAAATAAATGAAACTACACATAATAATGATTCAAATATTCATAATGCTGAAAGTGATGAAGAAATAGGAAATACATCACACGATGCATCTATACTCTCTGATTTAAATGAAGATATTTCTCATGAAATTTATGATACTCAAGATAATGTAAGTAAAATTGACTATTCTGAAATGTATGAAGGAGTAAGTGGAATAGATAATCCTCTTAAAAAGAACACAATCTATCATAATAAAAATAATAATAAAAATAAATCAGTTTTTGGAACAATCAATGATTTAAAAAATGAAGTAAAATATATCAATGCTTCACTTAAAGAAATCGAAAATCCAACACCTCCTGAAGTAGTTCAAATTATTGATAGAACCGAAGAATATATTCCAGATAATAGTCAAAATCATGATTCTCAAGTTTTCAATGAAAATGAACCTAAATATCAATTTTCACAAACTCTTAAAAAAGAATTAAATGATGATATGGAACTTGAAAATATTATTCAGGATGTTGATGAAGATTATAAAAAACTTGAAAAAGAGAGATTTAAAGCAACTAATAAACTTAAAGCAGTTGATGATAAGAAACTTCCAAAAAAAGGTGCAAGTTTAGATGATGAAGTTTCAATTTATCAATTTGCTGAAGATATTGGTTTAAATCCAAATGAAGATATTTATTCTAAAGATATTTCAAGTTCAATTTCTAAAATAGTTAATATAGAAGGTCCTGTTCATATTGATGAAGTTGTTAAAAGAATTAAAGATTCTGCAAATATGAAAAGAGCTGGTGTGAAACTTAAAAATAAAGTTAATGAAGGAATTCAAAAGGCTGAAAATGATGGAAATATTGTTCTTATTGATGGATTTTTATATGATGGAAACAATCAGAATATAGCTATTAGAAAAAGAGAAAAACCTAATATTGACTTAATATCTAATGAAGAAATTGAAAAAAACATTGAAACAATATTATTCATTAAACAAGAAGTTGATTCAAAATCTTTAACAAGAATGGCTGCTAAAAATTTTGGTTTTAAATCTACATCTAAAAAAACTGCTTCTAAAATTAATAAAGTATTAGATTCTATGATAGCTGAGGATAAAGTTATTATAGATAGGGATAAAGTAGAACTTAAATAGGTATCATGTCTTTAAAAGTTAAATCTCCTGATAATTTACCAGATAAACCTGGTATTTATATAATGAAGGATATTAATGAGGAAATTATTTACATAGGTAAAGCTAAATCATTAATTAAAAGAGTTAAATCTTATTTTAAAGATAAACTTGATTCTCCTAAAACTCAAGTTTTAATGAACAATTTTAATAGCTTAGAATATATTATAACTCAATCTGAAAAAGAAGCACTTATTTTAGAAGCTAATTTAATTAAAAAACACAGGCCTAAATATAATATAAGACTTAAAGATGATAAAAGATATCCTTATGTTAAAATAACTAATGAAAAGTTTCCTCGTCTTTTAATTACTCGAAATATAACAAAAAATGGTAGCTATTTTGGTCCATTTACTGATGTTACTTCAGTTCGAAAAACAGTTAAATTTTTAAAATCTTTATTTAAAATTAGAACCTGTAAAAATATGGATGGGCCTTGTTTAAATAGTCAAATAGATTTATGTTATGGTCCATGTAGTGGGGAAATTACAAAAGAAGAATATTCTGATATTATTAATAAAATTGACTTATTTTTTCAAGGAAAGTATTCTTTAATTCTTAAAAATTTAAAAAAAGAAATGAAAATAGCTTCTAATAATCAAAATTATGAAAAAGCTGCAGTGTTAAGAGATCAAATTTTATCTATTGAAGAGATAATGGAAAAACAATTTGTTGAACTTGCAGATGATGAGTTAGACCAAGATATAATAGCTAGTTCTAAAGATAAAGATAACTTTATTATTATTGTTCTTCCAGTTAGAAATGGTAAAATTGTAGGTAAAGATGATTTTTTAATGTCTGGAACTAATGATATGGAATTAAAAGATATTTTATATGCATTTATACAACAATATTATGGCTATAATAGACATGTTCCAAAACAAATTATTATAGAAGATAAAATTACTGATGAAAAATTAATCACTGAATGGTTAAGTGATTTAAGAGGAAATAAAGTATCTATAAATGTTCCTGAAAAAGGGACTAAATTAAGACTTATAAGAATGGCTCAAAAAAATGCAGATATTATTAAAAACCAAAAAAAGAAAATGGAAAATTCATTAATTGAGCTTAAAAAATATTTAAAATTAAAAAAATTACCGAAAATTATTGAAGGTTATGATGTAAGTAATATTTCTGGAAAATTAGCTGTTGGATCAAAAGTTTCATTTAAAGATGGAAAACCAAATAAAAGCAAATATAAAAGATTTAAATTAGAAACTCCAGGTCCAAATGATTATGAAATGATGAGAGAATTACTTACAAGAAGATTAAAACTATTGGATACTGATGAAAAACCAGATTTAATTGTTATTGATGGGGGAAAAGGTCAACTAAATATAGCTTGCCAGGTTCTTGAGAAATTAGGCCTATTAGATATTCCTATTATTGGACTTGCAAAAGAATTTGAAGAAGTGTTTATTCCAAATGTATCAAAACCAATAATAATTCCTAAAAATAATAAAGCATTGCATTTACTTCAACAAATTCGTGATGAATCTCATAGATTTGCTGTATCTTATCATAGAAAGCTTAGAAGTAGTAAAATTGTGGAATCTCCTTTAGATAATGTAAAAGGTATAGGTAAAGTTAGAAAAATTAACCTTTTAAAGCATTTTGGGGATATTGAACAAATTAAAAATGCAGAAATTGATGAACTTATGGAAGTTAAAGGAATGAATAAGAAAGTTTCAAAAGACTTATATAGTTATTTTCATTAAATGGGCTTATTTCAGTAAAATTTATATACTAAGTCCCGTAAAATGTAATACTAATACATTATATTTATTTGAGGTTTATCATGGTGAGGTGTTCTAGATGCGGTCATGAAAATAATGACGCATTTACTTATTGTATAGAATGTAATTATCCTTTAAATTCTAAAAAAAAACAGGTTTCTGAAAAAAAAGATTTTTTCACCAAATGGGAAAATTTCTCCACAGGAAAAAAAGTCCTTTTTGCCGTTTGTATTTGTATTATTTTTATTTTAACATTTAGCACTATTCACTCTTTAAACAATGGAAATGATAATTTTGCATCAGATATTGCAACTTCAAATACCAGTTCAACTTTACAATCTTCAAGCCCTTATCAAGTAAAAGTTATATATAATGGATCTTGGTCTGGACAAGTTGGTACATTCGAATATCCTTTTGATAGAAGTGGATCTGGAAATGCTTTATTGAATGTTGATGGAGCATCATGGGATAATGTTACAGCCACAATAACTAAACATGATGATAATGAAAAAAATTTAACTGTTCAAATCATCAAAAATAATAAAGTTATAAAACAAAATTCTACTACAAAACCTAATGGTGTTGTAAGTTTAACAGATTAAAATATTTTTTTAAAATCTAGTTTTCAAGTTCTTGCATTTTAATTTCAAGCAATTTAACTATCTCTTCTGTTTTATATAGACGTATACTTTCTTCCTGGTTAAAAATTTTTAAAAACATTATATAATTATCACAAAGTTGTTCATATTTTAAATCTAGAGCATTATAGCTTGATAATACATTTAAAAGATTTTCATAATCCATTTTATCGCTAGCTTTCAATATTTCTTCAATTTGTGCAAAATTAGTTTCAATATCTAATTTATCTTTTTCAATTTCTTTTCTGTATTCTTTAATTTGCTTTTCATAATTCATAAAAACAACCTATTATACTATTTGATTTAAATCTATATATAATTTCAAATTAATTTTATTTTAAAAAGATATAATTTAAATATACTTTTAACTTAATAGACATGATTTTATAATATGTTTATCATAATAAATATGATGGTGATTAGATGATATACAGGTGTCCACATTGCGGCCATATTTATGATGAAGATATGGAAGGAGAAGAAATAGAGAAGTTAAGTTCATGTCCGGTATGCCACAACCCAATTGAAGATTTTGAAGTTTTTGATGGAAATACAAATAGGGAAATATATCAATGTATGCATTGTGGTCATATTTTTGATGAAACAATGCAAAAAAAGAAAATCACAGAATTAGAAGATTGTCCAGTTTGCCATAATTCAATAAATGATTTTAAATTCATTGATGGTAAATCTAATAAAAAAATATATAAATGCCTTCATTGTGGTTATGTTTATGATGAAAATCAAGAGGATCAAAAATTAGAAGATTTAGGTCATTGTCCAGCATGTAAAACATCTCATGATAACTTTGAAGAACTTAAAGAGGAAAATAACATTTATAAATGTCCTCATTGTGGTTATGTTTATGATGAAAATCAAGAGGATCAAAAATTAGAAGATTTAGGTCATTGTCCAATATGTAAAAATCCTGCAGATGATTTTAAATTGATTTCTAATGAGGGAGAAGAGTCAAAAGATAATGAACTTAATTATCCTAGAAATTTTGCACAAAAAGACCCAAAAAATAGATATATGGATGTAATTCATCAAATAAGTACAACAGGTAAATCTATAGATTCATCAATGAAAACAGAACTTGAATTACCTAGTTGGGATGATATTTTAATATTAGCTAATCAATTAAATCCAATGCCTTTAGATGATGATGTTGATGTTGATACTAAAACTATTATTGGAAAAAATGCTAAAAAACCTTTAGTAATTGGAAGTCCCTTTTTTATATCTCATATGTCTTTTGGAGCATTATCTAGTGAGTCTAAAATAGCTCTTTCAAAAGGAACAGCTTCTATAAAAACAGCTATTGGTAGTGGTGAAGGAGGAATTTTACCTGAAGAGATGAAAAATGCATATAAATATATCTTTGAGTATGTTCCAAACAAATATTCCCTTACTCCTGAAAATTTAAAAAATGTTGATGCAATTGAAATTAAAATTGGTCAAGGCACAAAACCAGGACTTGGTGGACATTTACCTGGTGAGAAGGTAACTGAAGAAATAGCTAAATTAAGAAATAAACCTTTAGGTGAAGATATTAAAAGCCCATCAAAATTTAGTGATATAAACTCTAAAGAAGATTTAAAATTATTAGTTAATGATTTAAGAGTAAAATCTGAAGGTAGGCCTATTGGTATTAAAATAGCTCCAGGAAAATTAGAAAAAGATTTAGAATTTATTTTATTTGCAGAACCTGATTTTATTACAATTGATGGTCGTGGAGGAGCTACAGCTTCAAGCCCATTACTTATTAAAGATGCAACTACAATTCCTACAATTTATGCATTACATAGGGCTCGTAAATTCTTAGATGAAAATAATTCAGATATTGATTTAATAATTACAGGTGGTCTTAGAGTGTCATCTGACTTTGCAAAAGCATTAGCTATGGGTGCTGATGCAATAGCTATTGCAACTGCTCCTTTAATGTCAATAGCTTGTCAACAATATAAACAATGTCAAATTGGTCAATGTCCAATGGGTATTACTACTCAAAATAAGGAACTTAGAGAAAGGTTTGAATCTGATAAAGCTATTAAACGTTTGGAAAATTATTTAATCACTTCACTTAATGAATTAAAAACATTTGGAAGAATTACTGGCCATAAAAATATTCATGATTTAAATTTAGAAGATATTGCAACATATAATAAGGATATTTCTGAATTTACATATATTGGGCATGTATAATTTTTTTTAAAAACCTATTTAATAAAATTAAAATTGTTTTTCTTCTATTTGAAGAAAAACTTTAGTTTTGTTTTGATATAATTTTAAAAAAGTTAATTTATAAAATTATTGTTCCAGAAACATTATTTGAATTAATAATGTTATTATCAACAATATAAATTGTTGAATGTCCTATTCTACTTGGTGAATATTTATTATCTCCATAATATTCTGTTGTAAATGTAAATACTCCTGCATTCGGAATAATATATTTTATTGTAGCTATTCCATCAGAGTTAGTAATACTTTTCCCAATAACTTGTCCATTTAACTTGAAAAACACAGGTTCATTAGCTACTGCTTTACCTGATGAAGTTAAATTTGAAGATAATTCTAATGTACTTCCAACTGTTTCATCACCTATTACTTTAAAAGATATTGATGTAGGTTTTTTAATTGGATCAACATCGATATGTATTGTTCTAAACATTGCTCTATCTCCAAGATATTTATTATTTCCACTATATTCTGATGTGAATATATATGTTCCTTTACTAGCTATTTTATAATCAAAAGTAGCTATTCCATTTTCATCAGTAATTCCAGTTCCAATAAATTTACCATTTACTTCAAATATTACTCTTTCACCATCTAAAGGTTTTCCAGATGATGTTAAATTAGATTTTAATTGTAATGTAGATCCAATTTGTTTATCTCCATTAACTTCAAAGTTAATTTTTGAGTTCTTTTTATGAATTTCTAAATTGTTTATAGTTGATTGTGATTTAGCATATGTATCATCACCATTAAACTGACAATACCATTTTTTATTATTAATATCCTTTGAAATATGAGTTAAATTAGCTAATCCTTTTGAATTTGTTTTTGCACTACCTATTTTTTCATCATTTATATAAAAATCCACATTTTTATTTTCTAATGGTTTGTTTTTTTCATCTGTTAAATATGTGTTTAAATATATAGTTTCTCCATAAATTACATCAA
>JAJDHW010000025.1 GCA_030266405.1 Methanobrevibacter sp. OttesenSCG-928-I08 | reverse complement strand
CTTTAATTCATTTTTACTTGGAAACCCTTCCATACCCATAGATTGTATAGATTTTGAAGCTGTCCAATTTCCAATAGTACAAGACTTTAAAAGAGAAAATCCCTTCAGATAAGAATATAAAAATCCTGCATTAAAAGAATCTCCTGCACCAGTTGTATCTACTACATCAACATTAAAAGATTCTACTTCAATTTCATCATCTTTATTTAGTGCATAAACACCCTTTGAACCTTTTTTTACAACAACAGTATCAATTCCAAAATTTAAGATTTTTTTAGCTAATTCTTTAATTGAGAAAACCTCATTGTTAAATAATTTTTTTAATTCATTTTCATTTATTAAAAGAATATTAGTTCTATTAAGTATTTTTGAAATAGCATCAATTCCCTTATCAATATAAATCATTCCAGGATCAAAACTTAAAATAATATCATCATTTAAAGCATCAAGTAATTCATTTTGAGCTTTAAAAGAATCACCAACAAATGAAGAATAATGAATAATTTTAGTAGAATTTACATTTTTAGGATTAATTTCCCCAATTAATATATTATCATTTACACCAGGATCCACATATAAAGCTCTATTACCATCTTTATCAACAAAATCATGGACCAAACCAGTATTACCCTCATTAGAATAAATTAAATTATTTGTAAATACTTCATTAAATGCTAAATTTAATTCAATAGCTTCTCCATCATCATCTTCAGCTATTTTCCCAATAAATGAAGTTTTAATACCTAATTTAGATAATCCAATAATCGTATTAGCTGCAGAACCTCCAGGAGTGTCTTTTTTTGAATTTATAAAAGTTTCTTCATCTTTACCTGCAATATTTTCAACAGAATATACTCTGTCCATGTTTAAAGCACCAAATCCAATTACTTCAACATCTACCTCATCATTTAATATTTTCATAAAGCACCTACAAAATATCAAGTAAATTATAAATTTTATCTCCTAATTTTCCTTCAAAATTACCAGCAGATATAGATAAAACTCCTTCAACATCAATAATCCCATCAATAGCTGATTTTACAGCTTTTTTCATTGAATCTTCATCAACAGCATTTATAACAATTTCAGGAATATAATTTATTCCACCAGGAACTTTAGAAACTTCACCTAAATTTTCTTTAAGTGATGGACAATAATAATGATTAGTAGAAGGCCCAATCCAAGGATAATTAGTTTCAGGTTTTGATGCTGCTGAACAAATTCCAAAAGGAGCACATGTTCCTTCAACAGCCATAATTTCATTAATAGCTATTTTACCTGCTTTTAAAACAGCTTCTTCACTATCACACATATACCAGAAATTAGCACCCATTATTCCTTCGCCATAGCCTAATTTTTCTTCAATTTGAAAATCTGGAACAGCTATTGGAACATTAATCATGGTTCTATTAAATTTATTTATTTTCCACTCAAATCCATCTCCACAATTTCCAACTTGTTTTTCCATTCCAATAAATCCTTGAGGATTTTGAGTATAATTAAAAACACGTGTAAATGGTTTAACTAAAATATCTTGTCTAATCCTATAAGATAACTCTAGTTCAAACTTTTCCAAATCATCACTACCAAACCAATATTGAACAACTGCACCATAACGTCCATCAGGTGTTTTATTTTTTTCTAAAAATCCTTCAACTCCACCTTCAACTCTTCCAATAACAGCACCTGGAGTAGAAGTGGAATCATATGCAGCTTGTTTAACAATTTCTTTATTTGGACCAGTAATTAAAGCTCTTACATAATTACCTTTAAAACCTTCAAAAAATGTATTTTCTACTTTATCATATTTCATTATCCTAAACTCCCTATATCTTGACCTCTAATTTTATTTCTCATTTCAAGACTTTTATTTAAAAGATATTCTAAATTATCTTCATTAATAATTTCAATAATTGGTTTTTCCCTATTTTTAAAAAACTTTAAAGATATACTTGAATCAATTTCATATGATTTAAATAAATTTTCTAAATCATTACTTGAATTGTATTTATTAATAAAATCTATAACTTTATTTTTATCAAATTTTGAGAAAATATCTGCAATAATCTCAGTAGGTATTGTATTTAAGGAAATAATAGCTATTTCAGCTTCTTTTAAGGGATAAATATTTCCATTAAATGAAACAGAAATTCCTCCATTTTCTTTTGCAAATTTTAATGGTTCAACATCTGTAATACTGTCCCCAATATAGAAAACATTATTCTTATTGATATTTTCTCTTTGTAAAATTTCCTCAAGAGCTAATTGTTTTCCACTACCACCAACTGTTTTTATCTTAGAATAATATTTATTTAGATTCATTTTTGGAATTTCTTCAAAGAAAATTTTATCTAAAGTATCTAAATCTTCAGTTTTATCTAAGTCTAAAGTTAAAATAATATTTTTAAATTCATTGATTTTTTTAATTTCTTCATTAGTCATTATAAATGAATCCATATCAACAAATGTATAAAATGTATTTTCAAATGGGAATTCAAAATAATTAGAAACAGCTTCAATATATTGACCATAGCTTGTACTAACTATATAAGAATTCATTGAATTTTTAATATAATTTAATGTATTTTTTGCTTCACTTACTAAAAAAATATTATTTTTAGAAAATTCTATCATATCTTTATTAGTTATATTTTGAGCTTTTAAAAAAGGAATAATAAATTTTAAAGTATTTCCAGCATTATAATTTTCTTTTTTTATTATATCAACTAGATAATCATCATATAAACTTAAAATTTTAAATAATTCATCACCATTAGGTATGAATTCTTTACATATTTCAAAAGCATTGTCATTTAAAGTTAATGGTCCTTCACAATCAGTAATAAAAATTTTACAAGACAATTTACCACCTAAAATTTATTAACATTAATATTAATTGCTTTAACAGGGCAGATTAACTCACAATTTCTACAATAAATACATTTATCTTCATTAAAAACAAGTTTATCATCTTCAATCTTTATAGCATCACTAGGACAGAAGTTAGTACAAATTCCGCAAGCTTGACATTTATAATTAGAAATATTAAAATTAGCATCTCTTATATTATGTACAAAAGACCTACAATAATAAATTTCATTTTCTCTAGTTTTGAAAAATTCATCATATACTTCTAATGCATCAACAGGACAGACAGAAACACATTTTCCACAATGAATACAATTATCTTTAATAGTAATATTTGAAGGTAGTTCTAAATCTAGAGCATCAACAGGACAAACTTCTAAACATTCACCACAACCAATACATAAATTATTATAAGCTTTAATCTCACTTTTTATTAAATATGAATCAAATAAATCTTCTAAAGCTTCAACTTCCATGTCTTCATTAATTAATAATTCTAAATCAATTTTTAATTTATCAGTAACATTTAGTTCCTTATCATTTCTAGAATAATCCTCATCAAATTTTGAAGATAAATAGCTAGATAAAGATATATAAACCTCATCTAATTTAGATATATCTGAAGCTAGATGTTTAGTATCAGTAGCAGCTATTTCAGCAACCATCTCATAAGATTTAATTTTACTATAATTTGCATAAGCTTTTTTACGAGAAGAATATTTAATTGCAGTTGAAGGACAAGAATGCATACACTCTTCACATCTTGCACAATAAGCAGGATTAATATAAGGTAATTTACTTATTTTACTTACCTCAATTGCTCCTTTAGCTGGACAAACTCTAGAACAAGTCATACATCCAATACAATCATCATGGTTAATAGCAATAGCTTTTCCTCCTTTTATGGATTTAGGAAGTATAGGACCATATTTAATTGCATCAGTTGGACATACTCTAAAACAATACCCACAACGAACACATTTATCTTCATCAATTTCACTATAAGCTGCACCATCAGAAGTAGATTTTAAATGAATAGCTCCTGTTTTACATGCCATAACACATGCACCACAAGCTTTACATAATTTTGTATTAATATTTGGAACATTTTCTTGAATAGGTGGTGAGAAAGTAGTTGTCATTTCTATAGCATCATAAGGACAAGCATTTCTACAAAGAACACATCCGAAACAAGTATTTTTAATTTTAGTATGTCCATCATTAGGATCAATGAAAACAGCGTCAATAGGACAAGATTCAAGGCAAGGTTTATCTTTACATTTATCACACTTACTTTGATCTATATTATAATCAACTTCTACATCCCTCAAGGGCTTTGGAGTTTCAATAGGAATATCTTCCATAATTTCATCCTCTTAATAAATCATTGTCTAATTGAGAAGCTTTAACTGTAATGTATATAATATATTCATCATCTTCATTAAGATTAATTGAAAATTTAGAAATAAAATACTTAATAACTCCAAATGGACATGTTTGATAACAAATACTACATCTTAAACATTTGTTTGAATCTCTAACTATTGTATCTTTTTGCTTATCAAAACTAATAGCTCCAGTTGGACATTCACCTATACACAACTGACATTTTTTACATTCATCACTATTCCAATCAATAGTTCTTATTTTTAATCTAGATATTGTATTAATTATAATATCTAAAGCAATTTTTTCATCAGGAATTATTTCCATTGCTTTATCCCATATATTAGATAAAGGAAATTCTAAATTAACTAAGCTATCTTTTGGGAGATTTCTTAATTTATCATCTTCTTTTTCAATGAATTTTTCTAATGTATTAACTACAAGTAAAATTAACTTTTTTTGATCTTCTAAATTATCAATATAAAGTCCTTTCATAGCACCATTAACAGGACATACATCTAAACATTGCTCACAAGATATACATTTTAAAGGATCAACTTGAACTTTATCATCAACAACATCTATTGCATCTACTGGACATTGTTTAATACATTTTTTACATTTAATACATAGGAAATTATCTACTATAAATTCTCTTTGAGAAGGAATAATATTAAATTCTGGGTGAATTAGATGATTTTCACCACATAATAATGTTTTAGGATTTGTAGGACATACTTCAGCACAAAAACCACAACGAATACATGCACTTTTATTGATTACTGGAAATGTAAGTCCTTCTTTATGTTCATCATCAGTTTCCCTAATAAGTTTTATAGCATTAGGAGAAGGACAACTTGATGTACATGCACCACAACCTATACATAATTCTTTTTTAACTTCAGGAAAATCTCTAAATCTTGATGGTTTTTCAACAATATCATGTTTAGATTTAGCATTTGTAAATCCTTCAATCCATGCTTTTCTTGCAAAATCATATAAATACCATATTAGAGAGGACATAAATTATACTACCTCATAAAAATTTTTAACTGTAGAATTTCCTTTTTCATCAACAATAGATACTCTCTCAGCACAAGCAATACAAGGATCAGCTGAAGCATAAGTTGCAATTGCATCTGTAACAGTAGGAACATCTTTAAGCATGTATTTAGCACAAGAGTCTATGTTCATTATACTTGGAGTCCTAATAGAAATATGTTTAATTAAATTTCCATTAGTTTCAGCCATATATGCAACTTCTCCTCTTGGAGCTTCATTTCTCCATTCAGCATAACCAGATTTTATATCAGCTTTTATTCTAACTTCCCCTTTAGGCATATTTTCTATAGCTTGCCTAATTAAACTAATACATTCTGGAATTTCATCTAATCTATTCATTGTACGAGCGTAATTATCTCCTTCTTTTCTCCAAATTACATTAAAATCGAAATAATCCTTATAAACATGATGATCATTTCTTAAATCATGTTTTATACCAGAAGCCCTTCCTATAGGACCTACAGCTCTTCCCCTTATAGCTTCTTCTTTAGTCATTTTTCCTACATTTTTAGAACGAAGAGCAATAAGCGGACCTTCAGCAAATAATTCTGTATATCTTTGAAGTCTTTCTTCTACAATATCTAAATTTTTAAGTATTGGTTTAAAATGAGAATCATCTGCATCCATTTTAACTCCACCAACAACATTCCATCCCATATTAACTCTATTACCAGTTAATAGTTCAATAGAATCCATTATAGGTTCCCTTAAATCAAGAGATTGCATAAATAAAGTTTCATGATCTAAAGTTTTAAAGAATGTAGAGTTTGCAAGTAAATGACTTTGAATTCTGTCGAGTTCATTAGTTAAAACTCTTAAAAAGTGAGCTCTTAAAGGAACATCAACATCAGATATTTTTTCAATTGTTTCTGCAAATGTCTGTGTATGTTCATAAGAACAAATTCCACAAACTCTCTCAGCTAAAAATATACCTTTTTGCCAAGTTTTTCCTTCCATGATTTTTTCAATTCCCCTGTGAACATAACCATAATCAATTTCAGCTTTAACAACCTTTTCTCCTTCAGTTTCAAGTTTAAGTCTTAAAGGTTCTTTTAATCCTGGATGAATTGGACCAATTGGTAAAATCATTTTTGATTCCTCCCTTTACTTGCTATAGCTCCTGGAGCAACAGTTAAAATAGCTTCTAAAATTTCACTAGGTCTTGGAGGACATCCTGGAATTTCAGCATCTACAGGTATAAAATCAGAAGCAGGTGCATGAACTTTTCCACCTTCTTGATTAAAAACATCCCCAGATTGTGGACAATTACCTACAGCTACAACAATTTTTGGTTCAGGAGCTTTAGTATAAATCCTTCTTAGATTTTCAATCCATTGTTCTGTTACTGCACCAGTAAGTAATAAAACATCAGCTTCTCTTGGATTATTGTGAACATAAATTCCGTATTGCTCAAGATCATATCTAGGAGATAATAATGCAACTAGTTCTACATCACATCCATTGCATCCTCCACAATTCACAATACATACATGAATTGAGCTTTTTCTCACAACATCCTTTATTGCATCTAGCATTTTATGCCTCTCATTTTTCTCATTTTATAAATATTGTTATAATAATAAATAATAGTTTCTACTTTAAAATATCAAATAATTCTTTTTTACCATTTTTTAATACTTCTTTATAATTTTTATTAATTTTAAATTCATTAGCTAATTTTAATTTAAGATTATTTGAATCTTCTTCTGAAATTAAATTTAAAGTGTCTTGAATCCAACATAAATTCAAATCAATATGTAATTTTTTTAATAAACATTCAAAAACAGCTGTTTCATAAGTAGAATGTAAATTAGATAATGATGACATGTCCATATCATTAAATAAAACTTCATCAATTTCTTCTTCTGATACTTCAAAATCACGAGCTAAAGGAATAATAACATCTCTTCTCCAAGCAAAACTATCAACAATTCTTGATTTCATTAATTTAAGCTTTTCATCACTATCCATATTATCCCACCAAAAGATATCTAATTAAATAAATTACAACAGATATAATTAAACCTATAAGTGTTTCTTTTCTTCCATAACCTGGTCTCATACTCATAACAAAAGCAATTAAAAATAATCCAAGTGCAACACCTATAAAATAATTATAAAAATTAATAAATGAAATCCAACCTATAATAGAAAGAATTAAAGCTACAATATCAATATTATTATAAATAAAAGGTTCTCCATACTTTTTATAACTTAATACTAATCCTAAAATTGATCCAATAACAAAAAATAATAAATAAATTAGAACTTGTAACATAATATCTCCTAAATTGGTTTATAAACTAATAAAAATCCACTAACAATGATAATTAATGTTATAACAAAGATGACTTTTTCTATATTTTCAACTAAATGAGAAATATTCTTTTTATTTGATAATAATATGAAAATAAATAAAATAATAGCAATTATAAGAAGTGATAAAACTGGTGTGAAATTTAAAAATGTGATAGTACCAGCAACAATAGCTATTCCTACAGCAACTAAAGAAAGTAAAACTCTTATATCTTTTTCTTCATTCATTTTATCATACCACCATCATTATAATTGTCCCTACAATACAAACAAATGCAATTGTTATTTGAAGCATAACAGAATGATTCGGATTAAGTAGTGGAGATGTTGCATTAATAAATGCAGTAACTACAGTAATAGCTATCATTCCTATAACATAATAAACTACTGATAAAGGTCCGAAAAACAATGTTAAAAATAACCAAGACATAATAAACCAAGCTATAGATTCAGAAAACATTAAAAATCCTCTTAAAAATCCAAAATGCTCGGTTTCATAACCTGAAATTAATTCTTTACCTTTTGTAATAGCAAAAGGAGAATAAGGAGATTTAGTTAATAATAAAATAAAAAACATCACTCCTGCAAGAGGAATAGTAAATATCAATGGTCCATTAACTGATTGATAGTGAATAATTCCAGCTATACTTAATGTTCCAGTTTGGAAAAATATTAAGGCAACAACAGCAAATAAAGGTATTTCTGAAGCTGCTGAGAAAACTGCCCTTACACAGCTTAATTTACCATAAGGTGAACCAGAAGAAGATCCCATATTATGTTCTACAATTTTATAAACTGCATAAATCCCAAACATTATAAGTAAAGATCCTTGAGTAACAGGTCCAACAATAACACCTGTTGTCCAAATACCTGCTAAAATACATACAATAGATATATAAAAAACAGGAGATGCTGTTTTTGGAAGAGAAGTTTCTTTAAAGAAAAATTTCAAAGAATGTAGTAAATACTGAATTATAGGGGGACCTGGCCTAAGCTGAATACGAGCCATAATCTTCCTATGTAATCCTAAAAGAAGACTACCACCTAAAAAGGATGTAATAACATTGATTAAAATATTTGCCATTAAATTCATATTATCGTTTAAGATTAATAACCAATAAATGGTTCTTCATCTCTTTCCTCCTTCTCATCATCTATTGGTTTGGCCATAGTTAAAATACCAAATGAAAGTATAAAACAAGGTATAAAAACAATAGCTATTCCATAAACAATCCAATCTGCAGGATTAAATATTAATGCATAAACAATTGCTAAAATTGAAACTAGTAACAATGTATATGAAATTATTTTTTGCTTATTCATTTTTTTACACCTTAAATAACTTTTATAATAATTAATAATATTTCAATAGCTCTTATAACTACAAATAAAGAACTTAAGTGAATAATTACAAGAAATGGAGATCCAGGAGTTCTAAACATTTCAGCTTTTGTTGCAAAAAATGGTGCAACACCTGATTCTCCTAAAATACCAATTAATAATAACAATGCTCCAAATACAGTCATTGCACTTGTTGTAGCTAAGTTTGATAATTCAAATAAACTTAATGTACCTGTTGAAGCAAGTATAATAGCTGCCCCACCAAATAATGGTAAACTACACATCATAGCTATTAATCCATATTGATATGCTGCATTTAAAACACTAGTTTGTTTAACTGCTGATACAATACCAATATTTACAATACCAATTAATGCCATAAATAATGTGAAATTAAACAAGTCACCAGTAATCATAGCTCCAGCTGTAGCTATTCCACAAATAATAGATAAAAATCTTCTTTGTTTAAATTCATTTAAACCTACTGAAACTTTTGTATCTTCTAATTTTCCAAATGATGCTTCAACTTGAGTTTCTGTTTTACTAATACAAATTAAAAAAGTGAATAGAAGCATTACTACACACATGAATAAATGAAAAGGAGTTAAATAAAGTACAATATCACCTAAAGGAATTATACCTAAGAAATCTCCACCTAAACTTGAAATATCCATTTTTAAATCTCCTCATTCTCTTTTAAATTCTTCTCTCATTAAAATTCCAATTAAACCTAATTTTGAAGCTACTTTCATAAGTAATCCACAAGCTGCAAGAGTTAAACTTAAAAGCCATAAATTAGGAGCTATGAAAAATAATGCAAATCCAATAATCCATAAACACCAGGAAATACCTGAAACTCCACTTATACCATCAAATACAAATATTGGAAGTCCTCTTGATTTTCTTGAAATAACATATAGAAGAACTCCTCCACCAGCTACTGCCCCTCCAGTAAAACCAGTCAAAAATACACCATAACCAATTAAAACTAATGCTAAAAAGTTTGATGATGTAGTCATAATTTCCATATCTAAGACTAAAGGTAGTGGGAAAATAGAAGCATTTTTTGGCATTTTCTTTTTATTAGATTCAATTTTATGCATTTCACGTGATATTAAAATTTCAGAAATCGCCATAATCTCTGCAAGTTCTACAACTAAACCAGGTAATATTAAAGCTTCAGCTAAATCAGTACCAACAGCACCAACAATAATAAGCATTGCAAGACCAACAATATCAGTTAAAATAAGGATATGGATATCTCTTTTTTCCATTGCAATAGCCATTAATCCAATAAAACCTACAATTAAACCAGCGTAAATAGCTGGAAGATACATTGAAGAAAATATTCCAGGAACAAATTCAGGAACTAGCACTAGTTATCCCTCCTGTTTTGTTTTAAATGATTTTTTCTGTTATTTTCATCAACTTCATCTTTTACCTTTTTTGATTTATCAATAGCTATTTTAACATCAGATTTAATATTTTCTGAATCATTTTTTCTATTCATTGTAAAGTTAACTGCAAGCCATGATGCAATAACAAATGCCATCATCAAAATAGATGATTCTAAAATTGTATCGAAACCTCTAGTATAATATAAAACTTCATCAATTAAACCACCAGGAGATGAATAAATAGAAGTTCCAAAATATGGAGAAATAACCGAAACAAGATTAGCTATTGGACTAACATATGATGTAATCATTCCAAGATAAGGAGTAGTACTTGGATATTGAGATTGTATAATTCCAGGTTCTTTTAAAATTACTCCTCCTCTATCATATGGAGCTAAATTTAGACCTTCATCTACTTGAACTTGAGGTGCAGGTCTAGAATAAAGTTGATCAGGATTTAATTCCATAGGAACAATAAAACCAATTATAAGACAAATTCCTAAAATAGCTGCAAATAATCTTGGAACATTTTTAGGATTAGCTAATTTATTCCATATTTCTGAAATTCTCATACATCTGCCCCCATTTCCTCTAAACGAGTAATAGCTCTAAATAAAATTAAAGTAACAATAACAGTTGTTGCCATTAATGTTAAAAGAGCAAGTGTATGATTATAACATAAAAGAATTAATGAAATTCCAATTGAAGCTACTTCTGTATTTAATGTTCGAACAATAGGATCTTTAACTTTAGGACCCCATGCAGTAGCTAAACTTCCAATAATAGCTAAAAAAATACCTGTATAAAAGAAGATATTAATATCAATCATAATATTCCTCTCCTAAGGATTTCTTTTTTCTAATTTCATTAATTTTAATAACTGGAAGTAAAAGTGTAATAATTGATAAAGGACCAAGTAAAGCTATGACAAATGCTACATCTAAATATTTAAATGTAACAACAGCTAAAAAGAATCCTCCTTCTAATATAGATAGCATTATAATTTTATCTAAAGGTTTTGAAAGCAAAATAATACCAAATGCCCCTATAATCATTAAAGCAACAGATATTAAAGTAATATAAAACTCCATCATTTAACCTCATTATTTTTCAACTATTATTTCATTATCTAATCTTTTTAAACTATAAGCTATTGCATTTGAACTTATAGTTGAACAGATAAAGAATGTTGCTGCAATAATAAGAGCAAATGGAGTATTAATATATAATGCAATAATAGCTGAAATTCCAAAATCAATAACATTGATATACAGCAATCTTTCAGATCTATTCTTTGTTATAATAGCTCTTAAAGCCATTATAATAATTATAACCCCAATAATTTCTATATACATATCTTTTTCACTCTTTTATGCATGTCTATTAAAAACATTAGCTATTTTTCCTAAAATTTTAGAAGATGATTTATGATCAAGGCCTTGAATAGTAGTTATAGCTATTACAATACCTACAATAAACATTTCAGGAGTTAAACCAACAAATGAACCTAAAAATAAGATTACAGTCATTGTTAAAGAACCAACAGTACCTGCATAACCAGGATCTGCACACAATCTATTACCAATATAAATAAGCATAGCTGCTATAAATGCACCACGAATACCTAAAAGAAGATATCCAATAGATGTAATTAAAGTACCTGCAGATGCATCAGGAGAACATAAGATATTTCCCTGGAAAAATCCTCCAGCTATATCTCCACCTCTTTTTTCAATAGATTCACCTACAGTTTCTGCACCTTTAACACCTGCTTGTTCTGGTAATCCAAAATATGTATCTACTAAAACAAAATTTAACCAAGCTAAAATTGTACAAATTATAATACCAATTATTTCATTCATTAGTATCATCCCCCAAATTACTTTCAGGAGGTAAAGGGAATAAAAAATCAAATATATACTTAACAAAAAATGCTGTAAAAACTCCAACAATTATAGCAATAACTCCTTCATAAGGTAAATTAATATTTAATACCTGAGCAAATGCCATGAAACCTATAGCAAAAATAGGTGTTGGAAATAATGCACTTTTTTGAAATGAAAACCTATATGGTTTTTTAGGTAGTAAAGGAATTTTTAATGCATAAGCTATTAAAATAGAAATAATAATAGCTAATATATAATCCTTTAAAATATATATTTCATGAATTCCCACAATCATGCTTAAATATTTAATATAAAAATATATAAATTTTATTACTTGATTCTTGTATTAAAATATAGTTTTAAAATAATATTTTAAAAAATAAATTTATTTATTATTAATAAAAAAAGAAGAAATGGGAATTAAATCAATTTTTCCCATTTAAGATTTTCACATTTTGGACAAGGCAAGATATTTCCTTCATCGTCCTGTTTTAATTCATAACCACAACTAGTACATTTATAAGTACCAGGTGGCGCCACCTTTTTTGTACTATAAATCATAGGTTATCATCTCCTTTATTTGTAATATATTATATGTTATTAACTAATAATTATGTTTTACTATTTATTTTTTAAAAACTCAAACTTAGAATTAATAATTATTAATAGTGAATTATGCTAAAATTTTTAAATAATAATTAAAATAGTTTATATACTTTGAAAAATAAATAATTTAATTAGTGCATAATTAATAATAGACATTGATGAATATTAAAGATACTTTTTAAATACACAATTATTATTTTTAAAATAACTTTTTGCTTGTTACTAAAATATTTTTTTTAATTCTTAGATTAAATTCTTATTGACATTTTATTTATGCATTAAACTTAAATAATCTAAGAAAAATTAAAAATTTCTGATTATTAAAACAAAATAAGGACGTGAATTATATATGTTTGAAGATAACCAAAGATCTGCACCAGTAGAAGAAGGAAAAGAATACGATGTTAAAATTGAATCTGAAGGAAAATCTGGAGACGGAATAGCTAAAGTGGAAGATTTTGTTATTTTTGTTCCTGGAACTGAAATCGGTCAAGAAGTCAAAGTTAGAGTTACTGCAGTACGTAGAAACTTCTCTTTTGGCGAAGTAGTAGAATAATTAATTTCTACTAATTTTTTTCTTTTTAAAAAATTCTAAAAAATCTTTTAGAAAAATAGAATATGTTTATTAACTATCAAAATATATATTAACATAGTGTATAATTTAAAAGATTTTTTATAATTCTAATTATTTTATTTTAATAAACATTAATTGTTAATTTTTAATACATTTTTAGTTATAACTTTTTTTTAAAATTCTTTTATTATTTAAGAATTATTTTATGCATTAAAAATTACAAGGAGATATTAAATAATGTTTGAAAACAACTATAAAAACGATTCATCTTGTCCTGTTGAAGTAGGGGAAGAATATGATGTTAAAATTGAAGATACTGGAAAATCAGGAGACGGAATAGCTAAAGTCGAAGATTTTGTTATTTTTGTTCCTGGAACTAAAGTTGGTCAAGAAGTTAAAGTTAAAGTTAATGCAGTACGTAGAAACTTTTCCTTTGGTGAAGTAGTAGAATAATTTAATTATTACTTCTTTTATTTCTTTTTTTCAAAAATTATAATACTAATCAAAGCTAAATATGATATTATGGAAAAAAAATTCAATATTGATTTTGATTTAACTGGAATTGATAATAATTCCCTAGAAAAAGTCGAAAAAATTATTAAAACATCAAGACGAAGTGGAATTGGTACCACTTTAAAAACAGATAATAATTTTGAAAATGATAAAACAGTATCAATTAATTTCAAAATCGAAGCATTAAATCCAGCAGGTATTCAAAAAACCTTAAGTAAAATAATGCTTGAAATAAATGAATTAGGATACCCTAATACATTAGAGAGAAAATAATTTTTCTTGATTTTTCACATTTCTGTAATGTTTTAGAAGTCTTTTTTTATTTTAAATCTTTTTAATATGATGAGATCTGCTAATAATTACATTTCTTAAATAAGTTGTTTTATGATAGATTTCTTTGTATTTTATCTAATGAAATGTGATTTTTAATACTTTATTGAAATCATCTATTTTGCTTT
>JAJDHW010000024.1 GCA_030266405.1 Methanobrevibacter sp. OttesenSCG-928-I08 | reverse complement strand
AATAAAATGAACGAATTTAATATAAACTTATTTAAAAAAGCTATTATTGGACTAAATAACAATCTAGAAAATATTGGAGAAATATTTCACAGTAACATCTACTTTTTTAACTCTGATTTTAAAATTGAAGATAAAAAAAAAGGTATTGATCACATAGCCGACGAAATAATTAAAATAATGCCTGAAATTAAAAGAAATTATTCAGATATCACAAAATTATATGATGAAGTCAAACACAATATTAATGAAAAAACAGAAAACAAAGAAGAATATGTTTCTTTTATGAAACACATAAAAGAATTTTTTCCAAGTTATATAGTAGATATAGATCATTGTGCTAAAGGAATAGCTAAATTAGATGTAAAAACAGCCAAATATACTGAAGTTACAGATGAATTATCAGATCTACTTTTAAATGTAAAAGTAATATTAGAAGGATTTATAACTATTTCTGAAAATTATTTAAATGATACTAACACCTAGTTTTTTCATTTAATTTTTACAATTCTTAATTAGTTATATTAGTAAATAAAGACTAATTATTATTTTATAATTTTTAGTTTAGTTTTGATTTTGAAAGAGGATAATATGAACAAATTTAATATAGAATTATTTAGAAAAACAATTATAGGATTAAATAGTAATTTAGAAATAGTTGGTGAAGAATTTCATAAAAATATACATTTAATTGCATCTGATGCAAATATTGAAATTAAAGAAAAAGCTATTGATAATATGGCTGATGAAATAGCTAAAACATTACCTAGATTTAAGGAAAATTATAATGATCTTGCAGAATTATATATTGAAGTTGACACTAATATCCAGGAAAAAACAGAAGATAAAGAAGAATATATTTCTTTTATAAGTCATGTTAAAGAAGTTTTTCCAAATTATATAAAAGAGCTAAACCAAAGTGTTGAAAGCATGTCAAGTTTAGAAATTAAAACAGCAAAATTCAATGAAACTATGGGAGAACTTAGTAAAATACTTTTAAGCATAGCTATAACATTTGAAAAGTTTTTAGCTATTTCTGATAAATATTTAAATTAAAAATAAAAAATAAAAAGAAAGTTATTTAAGCTGAATAGAATATTTTATTTTCAGGAATAACTTCTTTTAATAAACCTAATTTAATTTCTAAATTCATGAAATCCATAATACTTTGTTTGTAAGTATCATTTAATCCAGAAACAAATTCAATATTAGATAAAGATTTTTTTTCTACTTCAATATCAGAAACTATATCTTTAGGTAATTTGCCTGCTGCGTCATCAGGATTTTCATTTATATAATTTGTTGCATTTTCATGAATTTCAAGAATATCTTTAAGTTCATCAGGATTATTCTTTATAAAATCATCACTAGCTACAACAACACAACATGGATGTCCAGGTAAAATATCTGCTGAAGATTCTAATTCAATTGCACCATTATTTACTGCAGTAGAAACAAATGGTTCATAAGTTAACATTGCATCAATTTTTCCACTATTTAATGCATCATTCATTGGAGCAACTTTCATAGCTGAAGCTTCAACATCATCGATAGAAAGTCCAGACTGATTAAGAGCATATTCAAGTAACATATATTGAATAGAAGCTTCACCTGGAGTAGCTACACTTTTTCCTTTTAAATCTGCAACTGAAGTAATATTAGAGCTATTTCCAACAACTAATCCACTACCTTCAATTTGAGCACCAGAAATAACTTTTACTGGAACTCCTTTTTCAATAGAAGATAAAACTGGAGTAATTCCAACATAACCAACATCGACTTCACCACTTGCCATAGCAGTCATTAAATCCCCACCATTGTTAAATTGAACAGTTTCGATTTTAATTCCTTTTGCTTCATAAGATTTATCTGCTTGTGCAACAAATAATGCAGAATCATGATCAGAAGGAAGATATCCTATTTTTACAACTCCATCATCAGATCCTGAGCCCATAAACATATAAGCTCCAGCAATAGCTATAACAGCTATAATTGCTATTATGCCAAAAATTAATTTTTTATTCACGTTATATCACCTTATACAATAATATGTAAATTTTTTAATTACAATTTATATATGAATTTTTTTAAATGATATAATTTGTTACTAAATTCTTAAGTTAAGTAAATAAAAAAATTTAAGAAAATAAAAAAAAGTAGTTTAAGATAAATTATTTTACAATAATTCATCTCTTAAATCAATAGTATCTTTTAAATCTGGACCTGTTGATATAATAGTAACTGGAACTCCTGTTTCAGTTTCAATATCATTAATAAATGCTTTAGTTTCAGCTGAAAGATCAGAATAATCTTGAGTTCTTGCACAATTTGGATATAATCTATCAACACAAGTTAAAGCTATTTGGGTTGCACCATTAATCATACAAGATTCTTTAGCAAGATCCATATCAAAAAGACCTACTCTTCTTCTACGACCAGTAACAGTACCATATTCCTCAATATCTAATTTTTCAGCTTCTTCTTGAGATATTTCTGTAGCAAAAGGACCTTCTCCAACTCTAGTAATATAAGCTTTAAATACATTAATAACTTCATCAATTTTAGTTGGTCCAACACCTACATCAGCTGCAAAAGTACTTGCAGTAGTGTCTTTACTAGTAACATAAGGATAAGTCCCATAATAAAGAGATAATGCAAAACCTTGAGAACCTTCAATAAAAACGTCCTCACCATTATCAATAGCTTCATTAGTTGCTAGTGCAACATCTTTAATATAATCTTCAAGTTCTGGAACTTCTTTAGCTAATTTAGCTGTTCTTAAAACCCTATCAGAGTTAGCTGGCCCACATCCAGAACCAGTACTACCTATTTTTTTAAATAAATGGTCAGAACCTCTATCTCTAGTTCTATGTTCTTCAGTTACAACAGCACATCTTGGATCAACAAAAGTTCTACCTTTAAGTTTATATTTACCTAAATAATCTAATTCATTAAAGAAAACATCGGGATCGACTAAGACTCCAGCTCCTATAAATAGCTGTGCATCAGTATGCATAAATCCTGAAGGAACTAATCTTAATCCATATTTCTCACCATTAAACTCTACAGAATGTCCCGCATTAGGTCCCACACCTGCACGAGCAATGACATTGGGCTTGTCCTTATCACAAAGGTAAGTAATACATTTTCCTTTACCTTCATCTCCCCAAGCACCACCAACTAAAATACTACAAGTCATTTAAAAACTCCTTTATAAATATCATAATTTTTTCAACAATAAAATATTATGTAGTTACCCTTAATAAATGCTTTTATGAAAATTAATGCTCAAACTTAAAGATTTTTTTATTATGTCTTATTACTATTAGTTTTTTCATTTTTCTTTTAAAAATTAGTTTAATATATTTTAAATTATTTAAATTTATTTTAAATTATTAACCTATTTTATTAATATAAATATGTTTTTTTAAGAAATAATCGAATATTTCCCATTTAGAAAAATATATATTGTTTTATTAACATATAATATAATGTAATTTAGCTAAACAAACAAAATAGCTATTTTAACAATTGTTTTTAATAAACTAGAAAACAATGGAATTAAACAAAAGGAGACAAATAATATGACTAGTGAAGACCCAATTAGAGACCCAGTAAATGATAAACTATTAACACCTGAAAACTCAGCATTAATCATTATTGATTATCAACCAACCCAAATCAATTCAATAAATTCAATGCTACATAAAACTCTTGTTAAAAACATAAAATCAGTTGCAAAAATTGCAAATCTATACAAAGTACCAATAATACTTTCAACAGTGAATGTTTCAAATGGTCAAAATGAAGACACCATTCCAAGTTTAAAAAAAGAACTTAAAGGAATTCCTTCCTATGA
Source organism: Methanobrevibacter sp. OttesenSCG-928-I08 (assembly GCA_030266405.1). Lineage (GTDB taxonomy): Archaea > Methanobacteriota > Methanobacteria > Methanobacteriales > Methanobacteriaceae > JAHKLT01. Next base: position 10,746 of record JAJDHW010000024.1, on the reverse strand, counting down.
TAGAACATCGATTAATGCATGGGAAGATGTTGAATTTTATGATGCAGTTAAAAAAACTAATCGTAAAAATCTTATTATATGTGCATTATGGACAGAAGCATGTTTAACTTTCCCTGCAATTGATGCTATTAATGAAAACTATGAAGTTTATACAATAGTAGATGCAGTTGGAGGCACAAGTAAAATAGCTCATGAAACAGCATTAAGACGTATTGAACAAGCAGGAACAAAATTAATAACTATAAATCAATTTATTTGTGAACTACAGCGTGATTGGAATCGAAAAGAAACTATAGAAGGATTTGTAAAATTAATGTTTGAAATAGAATCATTTTATAGTTTATAATTAATTAAAAAATGTTTTAGAGTTTTTAAGTCTATTAATAAAAGATATTATTTATTAATAGTTCTTAATGCTCTTTTAACAATTTTTTTTACTTCTTGTATCTCCAATATTTAATGTTTATGCCTTTTCAAGAATTTCAAGCAAAATTTGAAGATATTTGTATCTTTCATATTTCCAATCTTCATTTGAATCTAGGAATGCATTTAATACATTTGAATTCATTTGTCTTAAAATAGCTAAATGAACTATGTTTTTTACATCATTGTCAATTTTACCCTCAATTATTAATTGAGAAAATCCTGTAGCTATTATTGCAACATCAAGAGCTAATAAATCTTCATCAAAGTCTAAATCTTTTATAATTTTTAATATATTCTCATCTTCAATGATTTTATCATTATAATCATTAATAGATAAATCCCATGAATTTAAAACCCATATAATACAGTTAATAGCAGGTTGATTTGGATTATCAATCATCCAATCATTAAATTCTATAAAAGCAATATATCCTTCTTCACTACCAAATGGAGCAAGTTCATCTACACTATCCCAAAAAAATTCATAATCTGCAATTTCAATAGCTCTTTCATGAGGAATTACACCATAAAAATCTTTTGAAACATTTGAAAACTTATAACCTTTTTTTATATTATCCATTAAAATTCTCCATTATTATTTTAAAAGAAAGTCCTCACACATCGAATCTTTTCTCATTTTTGTTTTATTACAATAATCTAGGAAATATAAAATCCATTGATTTGAAAGTTCTTTTATTAAATCATCATTTAATCTTTCAAATTCATTGAAAAAATCCATTTCATTTCCACTTACACAAATAGCTATTTTATCTAATTCAAAAATTAAAAAAAAATCATTGCGTAAATTATACACATCAAAATCATCATGTGGAGGGAAAATCTTTTCTTTATTAAATTTTTGAGAAATTTCATCTAAGTAATTAAAATCTTGAAATTTAATTTTTTTAACTTTATATGAGCAATCTCCAAAAAAACTTTGATTTGAAAAATCATAATTTTTTAAAAACTCAATATCCCATATTTCATTATAAAAGAAACATATAAATGCATTATTTGCAAAACGAATAGCTATTTCAAGAACTTTGTTATTTTGAGGCCTTCCAAGTTGGACATCCCTAAATTCCAAATAAATAGAATCATTAGCGATTTCTAAAGAAATCCATTTACCAGATGGCTCTATAGACTCTTCCAATATTTCTAATGACCTATTATTCATAAAAAACACCCCTAACTATTAAATTTTTTAAATATCTCATAAGCTCCTTCAATTTCATAAATATCATTATTATAAGATTTATCCCATTTAAATTGTTCTAATATAATAGGTTCATCTACTGATTCTAACCATTTGATATTGAAATCATAGGAATTTAAAGTGTTTACAATTATTTTTCCAATATCTAATGCTTTTTGTTTATTATATTCAAAATCAGCAAAAGTTAAATACAGATTATCTTCTAAAATAGCTTCTTCAATATCTTCAAAACTATAAAAACAAAAACCAATAGGATTTAAATTATTACATTTAAGATGATCATATAATTCAAATGCATCAGCTATTCCTTCTTCAGCATCATAACCACAATTATGAATAGTTAAAATGCCTTTTTTAGATAAATCTTTAAAAGCTTCTTCTAATTTTTTAAAGTTTACATTATCTTCTTTTTTAAAAACAATGTCTATATCATTAACATCAATATCTTCATCAATAAATTGCTCTTCAATTATCTCCAATATCTCAGTTTTATTATAAAAAGCAGATTTAATTAAAATATTTAAAGTGAAATCTAATTCTTCTTTTAAATTTTTATTCATTTTAATCGGCGGTTAAAAGTTGAATACCCATTAATTTTCCTCGCTCAGAGAAACTTGCAATAACTCTATCTTCTCCAATTTTTGCAAGAGAGAAGTCATCTCTTTCTTTGAAATCATATCCTTTAAGTTTAGTATAACCTTCAAAAGCAAGTTTAGTATAAACATCATAGTTTTTCTGGAAAGAATTAAATATAAGTCTAAATTTCTCAGAAGAATTATCTTCTTTAACCTTATCTGAGTTGATACTTAAAAAAATCTTTAAATCATCCACATCAGCTACATAATATCCACTATCATCTAATAAAGAAGAAGCTATCATAATCATAGCATGACATTCATCAAAATCTATTTCAAAGACAGGTGTAGAAAATTCTTTAATTTCAAATTCATCACCAATTTCTTTAATTTTTTCAGAACTTAATATTAAATCTTCATTAAATCCAATATTTTCATTATCCCATGCCCAAGACCATTGATTAAATTCTTCTGAATAAAACCCTAAAATTTGAATATCAAACTTTAAATCATTGTTAAATGCTAAAGTTCCTTCATCAATATCTAAATCCCCTTCTAATTCCCCTATTGCATTAGCTAAATTATCTTGTTTATCTAATGCATATGCACCATATTTAGAGAAAATAGTTTTAAATGTGTCTTCTGTATTAATTGTAATTGGAGTTTGTAAATCCATCATATTATAACCTTAATTAAAATTTAATTTTGAAATTCTTTCCATAGCTTTTTTAGTATTATCTAATGTATTAAATGCAGTTAATCTTAAATATCCTTCACCACTTGGACCAAAACCTGCACCTGGAGTTCCAACAACATTAGCTTCTTTTAATAAAATATCAAAGAAGCTCCATGAATCTATTCCTTCAGGGAGTTTTACCCAAATATAAGGAGAATTAACTCCACCATAAACACTTAAACCAATTTCACGTAATTTAGTTCTGATTATTTTAGCATTTTCCATATAATAATCAATATATTCTTGAATTTCTTTTTTACCTTCTTTAGAATAAGTAGCTGCAGCTGCAACTTGTACAGGATAAGAAACCCCATTAAATTTAGTAGTTTGTCTCCTATTCCATAACTCATTTAATGATTGAGAGTTACCTTTAGAATCATAACCTTTTAATTCTTTTGGAACAATTGTATAAGCACAACGAGTACCTGTAAAACCTGCAGTTTTTGAAAAGCTTCTAAATTCAATAGCTACTTCTTTAGCACCTTCAATTTCATAAATACTATGAGGAACATCAGTTTCATTGATAAATTTCTCATATGCTGCATCAAATAAAATTATAGATTTATTTTCTTTTGCATAATCAACAAAGCTTTTAAGCTCTTCTTTTGTTAAAGTGGTTCCTGTTGGATTGTTAGGTAAACATAAATATATTAAATCAACATTTTCTTTTGGTAATTCTGGAATGAAACCATTTTCTGCAGTACATGGAAGATAAACTAAACCTTCATACATATCTTTATCATTCATAGCTCCAGTTCTACCAGCCATAACATTAGTATCAACATAAACTGTATAAACAGGATCTGTAACCGCAACAGTATTATCTAAATCAAAAATTTCTTGAATATTTGCAGTATCACATTTAGCCCCATCACTTATAAATACTTCATCTAAACTAATATCTACACCTAATGGTTTAAAATCGTTTTCTATAATTTTTTCAGCTAAAAAAGAATATCCTTGTTCAGGACCATATCCTTTAAATGTAGCACTATCACTCATTTCTTGAACAGCACTAGTAAAAGCTTTAACCACACTAGGTACAAGAGGTTTTGTAACATCCCCAATACCCATCCTAATAATCTCTTTTTCAGGATTTTCTTTTTGATATTCATCTACTCTGCGAGCAATTTCTGCAAATAAATAGCTATTTTGAAGTAAAAGATAATTTTCATTAATTTTAACAGTCATTATTCAGCCTCATAAAATAAAAAAATCATTAATATAAAAAAAACTTTCTTTATAGATAATAATTTTATATAGAACAATATTTAAAGTTTATTAAAATAATAATTGAGGCTATTTTAATTTACATAAGAAAGACTTATAAAACAAATCCAATAGATATAATATATTAATAATTTATAAATTATATTTTTTTTAGATTATTTAATAAAGAATCTGTTGGGGTAAAAATGGAAACAAATACATTAATAATTATAATAAACATCGCAATAATTGGTATTATCGCGTCAGTTATTGTTAAATTATATTACAAAGACGAAGAAAGTAAAAATAAACAATCAAATGACTTAGGAACATCAAATGATTCGCAATTTCAAAATGTGATATCTTCTACACGAAATGCAGTTACACAAACTAAAGATAAAATAACTGGCAAAAAAGAAAATACTGAAAATAGAACTCAAGAAGCACATAATAATGTTTCTAATTATTTTAATGGAGAATCATCTAATTCATTGAGTAAAACTGGAAAAATACCTGATGATGACACATTTATAATTCCTGAATCTAAAAAATATACTTCTTGGGAAGAACCAAGAGAAATTGAAACAGAAGATTCAACAATAGCTAGTAAAGTTTTTCAAGAACCTATTGAAGATAAACATAGAGACATAATTAGTAAAGCTCAAAACAAAGAAGAATATATTAAACTTGATGATGAAAGTACTAAACCTCTAAAAGATAGAGTTGAAGAGATTAAAAAATTAAAAGATGATGAAACAACTGAGTTTATTTCAAATGAAGAATTTATGCCTATTGATGATGTTAAAAAAGATAATATTTCACCAAATATAGCTGAATCTAAAATCAGCACAGACGATGAAGATTTAAAAGATTTATTTAATATTGATGAATTAATTGAAAAAGCAAAAGAAAAAGACAACACTGCAATCAATATTTCAGAAAATAAAGAACCTAAAACAGATATTGAAGAAATTGAAAAAATTACTGAAAAAACTGAAATCGGAATATCTAACGAAGATCAAATTCCTAAAACAGATATTGAAGAAATTGAAGAAGTCTTTGATAAAAATGAAAACTCAATTGATATTATTGATATTGATGAAGACTCAAAAGAAAATATCTTACCTAAATATGAAACTCCAAGTTTAAAAGAAGATACCCCAACATCTGAAAAGAAAACAACAGAAGACATGAATGATTCTGGTTTTATTGAAGGTAAAAAATATTATGAAGAAGGAGTTAATTTATTTGAAAATAAAGAAGCTCCAGAAGATGAATTTGGAAAACCATTAAATGAAAATGATATATTTGGAGAAAGTGATGTAGATCCATTAGGTTTTTCAGATTTAAAAGATTCTGTTAAAAATTCTAAAATCTTTAAAAATGTTAAAGGATTTGCAGAAGATAAGCTTATTGATAAAAATCCAAGAAGACCTGATGATGAGTTTATTAGAAATGTGAAATCTTATGACATTGAAGAAGAACCAAAAAACTTAGAAGATAAACTTAGAGAAGAAAATACTAGGAAAATATTTAATTTAACCCAAGAAGACGATTCTATTACTCCAGAAACCATAGATAATTCTAAAAAACCACTGAAAAAGGCTAAAAAAGTACCTATAAGTCAAAACAGTATTACAGTTAACATTAATAATAATGAAGAACTCATTAAAAAAGGAGATTCCATTATTTTTAATTACAATGGAGAAAGCTATTCTAGTCGATTAATAAACATTCGTGGCGATGATCTTGAAGTTAAATATCGTGGCAAAACTGTTTTAATAAAACCAAGTGATGTTAAAAAGAGATTTTAAATAATTTCTTTTTATTTTAAATTTATTTTTTCAAGCTATTTTTACATTATTTTTCTTTAAAACCATTCTTATTTTAAATTTATCTTTAATAACTATTTTTATAAAAATATAATTTCAAAATTGAACAATTAAAGATAATAAAACATATACTATCAAAAAAAAAGTAAATTTTTATAAAAAGAGAAGTAGGAAATCACCACAAAACCCTACTTCTCAACCACCATTTTTTAAAACCACCATTTTTTAAAAAAAAAATAGATAAGTAAAGAAAACATTACGAATTCTTTACTAATCATACATTTATAATTTCCACTATTTAAATAATTATGATTTAGATTTTATAAAAACAACACTCATATAAATTAAAGAATTTATCACTGAATTTTATTTTTTTTAACTACATAATTTTAAAAACAATGCAATTTTACATTATAAGAACAATTAAAGCTTATTTTAAGTAAATAAGTTTTTAAACTTATTAAAACAATAATTATTTAGTGATAAAAATGAATAAAAAAATTATAAGTCTAATTTTAATAGCTATTTTATCATGTATAATAATTGTTATTGGAACAAATAGCTATAATCTAAATGAAACTACATATGTTGAAGCTGATTTTGGAGCATTTACTATGGAAATTCCAAGTAATATTAAGATTACAAATGCAGGATATTTAAATAATCGAAATGAAACATCAGATAATGAAAGAAAATATGTTTATTTTTCAGATAATGAAAACAAGTTAGAAATAAAATTCAATTATAGAAAAAATATAAGTGAAAATACAAATAATACAATAAATGAAAAAAATACATATATTAATCTCTTTAAAAATAAAAAAGGAGATACTACGTATATTACAACAATTGAAACTGAAAAAATCAGAATAGTTATTAATTATAAAAATCTTGATGAATTAAAACATATGATTCAAACTATAAAAATCAAAAAACCTATTTTTAATGATACACCAAGCAACTTAGAAAAATTAATACAATGATATTAACCTATAATAAAAATAAATAAAATATACCTAGTAGTTCAATGATTAGAGTAATAAACAAAAATTTTGAGAATATTTATAAATAGGAGTTTAGCTACTGTGCAAATTTAATTTATAATTATACAATGTTGATATTTTTTTTATTGATAAAAATTATTGCTTTTGAAAATTTTTTAAAAAAATAATCATAATATCAGTAATTTCTACATATATCTAATTGTTAAAAATTAGACAAATTACAATTAAAATATAAAATAAAACAAGGAAAATATTAATTATAAATAAAATAGGCATATTTAACTAATAAAATCTTATTCTTAAATTTTTTAAAAAAGTTTCTTAATAAAAAGATTTCATATATCAGAAGTTAGCATCCTATATACTATTAAAAAAAGATTTATTTATCTTAAAATACTCATTTTTTTTAAAAAAAAATACTAATTGTTTATGAATAAATTATTCAATGTTTTAAAAAAAAAACTATTAATTAAGCAGTATAATCATGAAGAAAACAAATAAAAAAAATTTTGGGAAGGTTTCAAGATATTATTAATATCATAAAGATACTAATAATATCAAGAAAAGAATGATTACTATAAGCATAGTATCACAATACTATTTATTGATTTTATTATTTATAAATGTTTTGGTTTCTTTGAAAAAAAGAGAGTAATAATATTGTATTCCTTAATATCAATTATTATTACACTGCTACTCCCAATTAAAAATATGAAAAATAAAATAATATATTGTTACTTATGGGCAAAATAAAAAGTTAATTTATCATTAGAAATCTCATCTAATCGAGCAAATCCAAATCTTTCAAATTGAACAATATCTCCAACTTTAAGATTTTTACATTCTATTTCACAAACACCATTAATAACAGATGCATCAGTCATTACAATTTCAGCTTTTATATTTTCTTTAGCTGGAACCCATTGAATAATGCGAGCTTTTAAATCACGTGCTTCTTCAAAAGATACTGAGTTAAATTTAACATAATCTCCTAAAATATCAACATTTACTGCATCCATTAATCGAGTCACACCATCTGTAAAGTCATCAGAAGATATATAAACTTCCCCATCAAAAGTTAAATGTCTATTTCCTCTTTCTAAAAAGTCAGCATGAAGTGGTCTTTCAATATCCTTAACATCCTCTTCATATTCAGAAATATCTATTTTTACAGGATATGGGACAAAGAAATATCTATTAGTTTTTTCCTCTAAAATATTTCGGTTTAATCCATGGATTTTTTTCCAACTAATAGCTGAGTCTGACATTTTAATTCCAATTTCAGTAATTAGTTCAGTTATTGTTTCTGCTTGTATTCCTCTTCTAGCAATTGCTCTTAATGTACCTAAGCGAGGATCATCCCATCCAGAATAAGTTCCATTTTCAATTCCTTCTAATGCTTTTGAAGTACTGAGTGGAATATCTTCCATTTTAAGACGCCCATAGTGAATAAATTCAGGAATATCCCATTCTAAATGCTCATATAGATATTTTTGCTTTTCACTATTAGCTAAATGATCTTTACCTCTCAGTACATGAGTCATTCCCATCAAATAATCATCAATAGCTACTGAAAAGTTCATCATTGGATAAATTCTGTATTTTGTGCCAATTCTTGGATGAACTTCATCTACAATACGCATTGCTACCCAATCACGAATAGCTGGATTTTTATGTTTAATATCTGTTTTAACTCTTAAAACAGCTTCACCTTCACTCATACTCTCAAATTTTTCCCAAAGCTCAAGGTTTTTTTCAACAGAATTATCTCTACATGGACATGGAATTGATTGATCTTTAAGATTTTTAAAGTCTCCACCATCACAAGTACACATATAAGCTGCACCTAATTCAATTAACTTTTTTGCATATTCATAATAAATCTCAAAACGATCACTTTGATAGAAAATTTCATCAGGAATAATACCTAACCATTTTAAATCTTGCTCAACCATTTCATATGCAGGTTCATAAATTCTTTTAGGATCAGTATCTTCTATTCTTAAAATTAATTTACCCTCATATCTTTTAACATATTCCCCATTTGGAATAGCTGCACGAGCATGTCCAATATGTAAAGGGCCACTAGGATTTGGTGCAAAACGCATTACTACATTTTCATGACTTCCAGGTAAATCTTTAAGCCCAATTTCTTTTTCTTGTTTTTTTTCTTGAACTTCTAAACCAAGACTCAATAATTCACTATTTTGATCTTCTAGAGACATGTTATTAACTTTAGCTACTATTTCACCTGCTAAAGATTGGACTTTTTTAGCTTCACTTCTTAATTTTGGCTCTTGAGACATAATTGAACCAATAACAGCACCAGGATTAGCACTTCCATTATGTTTTACTGCATTTAATAAAGCATGCTTAAATATAATATTATCTAAATCACTCATAAAATCACAATTATTAATTAAAATTAAATATATACTATAATTTAATTTTAAAAATATATAAAACCATTAGGAAGCTTGATATTATCAAAGATAAAAATTGTATAGATAATCCAGAAGAAGTAGATTGGGTTTATTTTTGGAAAAATGCATTAATAAATAAAAAAGATAAAGGTAAAGATTGGAATAAAGTTGCTGGAACTTTTAAAAAAGCAGCACAAAAAGATGATTATCAAGACACTTTATTTAAAGAATTAATATTGGATAAAAATGATACTGTTTTAGATATTGGTTGTGGTGAAGGAACAATAACAATACCTCTAGCTAAAAAGGTAAAAAAAGTAATTGGCCTAGATTCTGCTCCTAAAATGTTAGAATTATTAGAAGATAAAGCAAAAAAAGAAAATATTACAAATATTGAAACTGTTTTATCAGATATTGAAGACATCCCTTCGAAAAACTTAGAAAATATTGATGTAGTAATAGCTTCAAGATCATTAAACGGAATAATTCCAATTGATGAAACTTTAAAATACCTCAATGAAATAGCTAATAAATATGTTTTTATAACCTTGTTTGGACCTGAAAATTGGAATTTTGAAAAAGAATTTCAAAAATACTTAGGAAAGAAACCTAAATCATTTCCAGGATATAACTACATGTTTAATATATTATTTAATATGGGAATTTATGCAAACATTAAAAGGCTCAACATTACAAGTCAAAGAGAATATAAAAATATAGAAGAAGCTATGGATAATGGGAAATTTAGATTAGATTTATTAAATAATGAAGAAAAAGAAAAATTAAGAGAATATTTAAATAAAAATCTCATTAAAAATCCAAAAACTGGGAAACTTTATAGTAAAAAAGATAAAGCTGATTGGATACTTCTTTGGTGGAAAAAATAGCTAAATATATAATGTTATTTAAAATAAAAAAGTTATGTGGATTCCACAAATTCTACAGAATCACTAATATTATTTCATAAATATTAAAAAACATATCCTCTTCAATATTTAATTAATATATAAAAATTATTGATTTATCTATAAAATTATAATTTTTTTAATTATAAAAAATAAGATATTTATAAAAAAAGATTAAACAAAAAAATGATTATTATAGAGAAAAAGTATTTAAAATACATGAATATTAAAATACTTTTTCAATTTTGGATTTATTATATAAATAGATTATATAATGGTTGAGCAAGAGTTAAACCTTGCTAGTTTAAAATTTTTGTTCTTATTAAGTATATATATTTATTGATATATTAAATAAAAATAAAATAATAGCTATTAAATCATTTCAACGAAAATATCAATATCATATTTAAAATACAATAG
>JAJDHW010000023.1 GCA_030266405.1 Methanobrevibacter sp. OttesenSCG-928-I08 | reverse complement strand
ATATTGAAAAAAAGAATTAGTTCTTATCTATCGAATAAATTAAAAATTTCTCAATCCCAACTTTTTGCAATTTTAACTGCATTATCATCAACTGTTTTAATTGTTAGTAATCTTGCAAGTACTAAGATGTTTGATTTTTTTGGAACAGGTCTTGTTTGGGATGGAGGTGCAATTCTTTTTCCTATTTCCTATATTTTAGGTGATGTAATTACAGAAATTTTCGGTTTTAAAAAATTAAAAGAAGTTATTTGGACATCATTTGCAATGAATTTAATAGCTGTTTTAGCTTTATTTATAGTTCAGATTTTACCTCCCGGAGCAGGATGGGAAAATCAAATAGCTTATGAAACAATTATTGGTTTTATGCCCCGTATTGTTGCAGGTAGTTTAATTGCATTTGTTTGTGGACAAATTCTTAATTCTTATGTTTTTGTTAAAATTAAAGAAAAAACTAAAGGTAAACATCTTTATCAAAGAGCTATTGGATCAAGTATAGTAGGAGACTTTGTAGATACTTTAATTTTTACAACAATTGCATTCTTTGGAACAATTTCAAATACTCAGTTTATAGGATTACTTCTTATTGCATATCTTTCAAAAATTATTGGTGAGACAATATTATTACCTGTAACTTATCTTGCAGTTGATTTATGTAAAAAAGTGGTGAAAAATGACAAAGACCCAATTTAACTTTGAAATCGAAGCTAAAGTTCCAGATTCATTAGCTAGAGCTGGTGTGATTCATACGCCTCATGGAGATATTAAAACACCAACTTTTGTAATTGTAGGTACTTATGCTAAAATTAAATATTTAGACCCTGATATGTTCCATAATATTAATGCACAAGCAATGATTAGTAATGGTTTTCATTTATCTAAAAATTCAAAAGAAATTGACGATGCAGGAGGATTATCTTCATATTCAAAATATAATTGTCCCACAATAACCGATAGTGGTGGTTTTCAAGTAATGTCTTTTGGAAGTGGTTTAGGTAAAGTAATTTCTATGAATAAAAGAGATATTGCTCGTGAACAATTTAAAGCTGAAAATAAAGTAAGACTTGCTAGAGTAACTGATGAAGGAGTTTACTTTAAAACAAATGAAAATGATACTGAAAAGCTATTTACTCCAGAATATTCAATGGAATTTCAACATGAAATTGGTGCAGATATTATAATGGCATTTGATGAGTTGACAAATATTGGAGATAGTAAAGAATATAATAAAAAAGCACTTATACGTACCCATAAATGGGCTAAAAGATGTTTAGATAAACATAATGAGCTAACAAATGAAAGAAGTAATAAACCATATCAAGCATTATATGGAGTTTTACAAGGTGCTCATTACAAAGATTTAAGAGAAGAAACAGCACATAAATTAGGGTCTATGGATTTTGATGGATATGGACTTGGAGGTGCATTTGAAAAAGAAGAATTACCAAATATCTTAAAATGGTGTAATACTATTTTACCTGAAGAAAAACCTCGCCACCTTTTAGGACTTTCAAAACCAGATGATATTTTTATTGGTGTAGAAAATGGTTGTGATACTTTCGATTGTGTAGCACCAGCTAGAGAAGCAAGACATGGGAAAGTTTATACTCTTGATGGAGATATAAATTTAAGAAATGCAAAGTTTAGAGAAGATTATTCTCCATTATTTGAAGGTTGTGAATGTCCAACTTGTAAATCTAATTATACCCGATCCGATATTAGAAGTTTATTAAAAAATGATGGTGGTTTAAAAACTCAAAAACAAGCTACTGAAGATAAACAACTTGCAATGGAGTTATTAACAATACATAATATTTATTTTATTATTAAACTCACTCAAGATATTAGACAATCTATTATTGATGGAAACTTTTTTGATTTTAAAAATAAATGGTTAAATAGATATTATCAATAAGGTGATCCTTTTTTATTAATATTTTCTTTTATTTTCCCATGTGCTTTTGGATAAAATCCTTTATTTTGTGAAATATCTCTAATATTTTCAATAATTTCATTTGTAGGAATAGAAACAGGGCAGTTAAATGAACATAACCCACAAAGTGTACACATAAATAATCCAGAATCATAACTAACTTCATTATCTTTAATAAAACTACTCATAGCTACACCTCTTCCACCTAAATAGTTATTATATCCAAATTCATTTCCAACAGCATTATAAACTGGGCATGATAAGATACAATTCCCACATCCAATACACCAAAGACATTCATCAATAGCTTCACTTCTTCCATTGTCAAGTAAGATTACAACAACCCTTTCAGCACCATACATATTTTTAAGAAGTTTTTTTTCAATATCTGCTGTTTTTGAAGGTCCAGATATTACATTCATATATGAAGTTACAGGACTTCCAGTTGCATAAATTGTTTCAAGTTTTGCAATCGATACAGCATCTTCAATTGTCTCCACAAATTTATCAATTCCAGCTATTATTATATGCAACTTTTTTGATGCAACTATTGAAATATTGCCTTCATTATGAATTAAAACAATTGACCCTTCTTCAGAGGCAATTGAGTTAGCTCCACTTATACCTATCTCACAATTTTCAAGACGTTTTAACACATCTTCCCTTACAAGTTCCATAATCTCTTTAGGTTCTGGATTAACATTTGCACCCATAGCAGTATTTACGATTTCAGTTATTTGATTAACATCTAAGTGTGATGCTGGCCCTGTTGGATGAACTGGTTTATTATCTATTTTTTTAAGCTGTAATATTCTATCTCCTAAATCAGTTTCAACAACTTCACAACCAATTGATTTTAAAAATTTAGATGCACCAATTTCACCTAATGTATTAGATTTAGATTTAGCAATAGTTTTTATGGTTTCATCTTTAATCAAATCATTTAAAATACTACGAGCTTTTTCATCATCATCAGCAAGAAATACTTCAATATCATTTCTTTTAAAACTTGAAATAGCTTGTTTCATTAATTTGTCCCTATTTTTTATAGCTTCTTTTTTTATATTTTTTACTTTTTCTTGTAATTTTAAAACATGATGTTCTTTTAAAATAGGATGTGATCTATTTTTTACAGTACTAAATGAATTTCGCATAGCTTTTAGCTCATTTTCATTCATTATAGCACCTCAGATATAAATTCTGTGATATCTAATACTTTTGCTGAAGATTTATCTTTTAAATTTAATTTGCAAAAAGGACATGCAGTTAAAAGATATTCTACATTAGTTTTTTCTATTTCTTCAAGTTTAGATTCAGCTATTTTATCTGCAAGATCAGGAAATGCTGATTTTACACCGCCACCGGCACCACAACATATTGCTTCTTCTTTTATATTTTCCATTTCTTTTAAATTAGCTATCTTTTTTATAACATTTCTTGGAGCATCATATTCTTTACAATGTCTTGAAAGATGACATGAATCATGATATGTAACATCAATATCTTTTTTAGATAAATTTAGCTCATCTATTTTATCTTCAAGTAATTGAGTAATATGTATAACATCTACATCATCATAATCATTTTTCAATGTTTTATAACAACCAGCACATGAAGTTAATATAGTTTCTCCATTGAAATCTTCCATATTTTTTTGGACTTGTTTTTGAGCATCTTCTCTAAAACCAGTTCTAAATAAGACAGATCCGCAGCAATTTTCATTATCTAAAATTTTATAATCAATTCCAGCTCTTTTTAACAAATTTTCTGTAGCTTCAGCTATACCTGTTTCTTTTTCTCTTGCAGTACAGCCTCTAAAATATATCATAATATAACACCAAGTATTTAAAAAAAAGTTTTACAACATAAAATAATATGTTTTAAAAGATTATTATATGTTTCTAAAAATATAAAAAATAAAAAATTAATCTTTTTTATCTTTTTCTAAATCAATTTCATTTTTAATAGCTAATTCACGGACTAATTTATTAATATCTTGCTGTAAATTTTCAATTCTTAAAAATAACTTTAAAGACAAATACAAAAGACCAATAATTGCAATAATGATTATAAAATCAAGTCCACGTGTAATACCAAAGATAGCAGCAAAAACACCACTTGCATCAGGATCTATAGCAAAAATAACAATAAATATCCATAATATTATCCAAACAATAAATGATGAAAGTGAAATTCTATTTTCTCTAAATTTAAAATAAAGAAACACTATAGCTATAACAGCAATTAATATGAAAAATATTGGGTATAATGGTATCAAATAAATCACCTCTTTATAATTAATCAAATATTTTTTGTTTAATCATTCTTAACATAATTTTAATTCCAACAACAGCATTAGTTCCTTTAGCTTGAGTTTCAGGAGTATATATTGTTGTAATTGTAACTTCTTCAAATTTAAGATTATTTCTATGAATTTCTTTAATAAATTCTGATGAAATAATATATCCTTGAGCTTCTATTTTTAATTTTCGTGCAGCATCAACAGTAAAAGCCCTAAAACCAGTTTGAGAATCTTTAACTTTTAATTTGTAAAAAAATTGAGTTAAATAAGTCATAACTGTATTTGCAAAGTTTTTACTCCGAGGCATATCTTCAAATGGCCTTGCACCAATAACTGCATCAGCATCTCCTTTAACTAAAGGTTCACATACTTTTTCAATATCTCCAGGTGCATGTTGACCATCGGCGTCAAAAGTAACAATATATTTAGGATTATGTAGTAAAGCTGCATCTAAACCTGTTCTTGTAGCAGCCCCAGCACCACGATTAATTATATGAGATAATACATAAATATTATTAGGATATTTTTTTTGAGTATTTAATAATACATTTAAAGTATCATCTTTTGAACCGTCATTTACAACAACTATTTTATAACCTAAACTTGCCACTTCTTCTAATACTTTACCAACTCGTTTTTCCTCATTATATGCAGGAATAACAATATATATATCTTTTTTATCTTCATCAGAAATTTTAAAGTTTGATTCCATATTAATCTCTTAGAGTTATAATTCGCCTGCGTCTTCTTTTCCTTCTCTTAAACCTTTACCAGCATTACGAGTTAATTCTTTAGGTTTAAACATTAATTGTAATAAGTTTTGAGCATGTTTACGAGATCTATTTTCTGCTAATTTTTTAAGTTCTTGTGGATTATCTTCTTCATCTTCATGAACAAATACTTCTAAAATATGTTTATTAGTCATTAATTGAGCTCTGATAATACCAGTAGATGCTTCATGTGCACACATTTTATCTTTTTCCATAGGTCCCGGCATTCCAAGAGCCATAACAATCTCACAATCTTCTTCTTCAATTAATTTTTTAGCTGCAACAGGTAAATCTTTCATACCTGGTACAGTGTATCTTATTATTTTTAAATCTGTGGCATTATTTTTTAATTCATCAATAGCTGCTGCACCCATATCAAAACGAGCAAATGTTGTATCACAAATTCCTATTCTCATTTGTTCACCAAAAAAATTATTAATTAATTTTAATTAATAATTATATTTAAAAAAAGAAAGTATTAAAGTTTTACTTAAAAATTATCTTTAATAAATTTTCGAGCTTGTGATATAGTTAAAGGATAATCACCTACATTATTTATATCATCTTCTTTATCAAGAACTTCAAATAAATGAGTAATTCTAGGAAGTCTTAAATTAGAGCTCCTTATTAATTCAATATCTTTAAATACCTCTTCAGGAGACCCATCTTTTATAATTTCCCCTTTATTAATTACAAAAATCCTATCTGAATACAAAGGTACTGCATCAACATCATGAGTTGAAATTAAAATAGTTATTCCTTCTTTATTGAGTTTATAAAGTAGTTTAAGGATATCAGATGCTCCTTTTGGATCAAGTCCAGAAGTAGGCTCATCTAAAACCATTATTTCAGGTTGCATTGCAAGGATTCCTGCAATAGCTACTCTTTTCTTTTGTCCACCACTTAAATGATGAGGAGGTTTCTTTTCATAACCTTCCATTCCAACTTTTTTTAAAGAATCCGCAACACGTTCTTGAGTTTCTTCTTGAGATAAACCAATATTTAAAGGACCAAAAGCTACATCTTCTTCTACAGTAGGTGCAAATAGCTGATCATCAGGATTTTGAAAAACAATTCCTACTTTTTGTCTAACTTGAATTAAACTCTTTTTATCATACTTTAATTTTTCACTATCAATGAATATTTCTCCTTCATCAGGTTCTAAAATTCCATTAAAATGTAAAAACAAAGTAGATTTGCCTGCTCCATTTTCACCTAAAAGAGAAACCATTTCTCCTTTTTTGATTTCTAAGGAAATATTCTTTAAAGCATCATGTTTATTATCATATGAATAAGTAATATTTTTAACTTTTAAAATAAAATCACCTTTATTTTTTTGAAGGTTTATAAGTTGGTAATTGTCCAGTATAACCTCTTGAATTTAATGAATTCATCATTACTTCGCTTTTATCTAATGATTTAAAGAAAAGATTAGAAAAAAGATAACCTAATGACCTATAAGCACTTCGAGTATTCATATATCCAAGTCTTGTTTCTTGTGCTTGTCTCATAGTATATAGTTGTTCTAAAAATATAAATATTGTTGTATACATTAAAAGAGCTATTTCAATAAGTATCTTTGGAACTTTAATTTCACCAAGAACATGTAATATTTGAGCTATTGGTGTTGTTAGTGTTAAAAAACCTAAACATGAAAAACATGCAAAAACACGGCAAAATGTTGAAGTAGCTAAATAAAAAGAGTCTTCTCTTATAACAATTCCAAAAATACCTGTATCAAAAATGACTTTACCATCACCAAAGAAGAATAACAATAATAAACAAGACATTGAAGCAAAAATAATTGGTATTGATAAAAATTTTATATAATCTCTAAATGATATCCTAGCTATTACTAAAATTCCTATAGCCATTGCTATAAAAACAATAAAATCTAATAATAAATTATCTAATATTAATGTTACAAGCATTATAGAAATAGCTACTATAATCTTTAAATAAGTATTTACATTAGATAATTTATTATTATGAGCAATATAATCAATATCAAATTTCATATTCATCAGTTTTTAAAATAAAAAAAAGGAAAATTGATAATTTTCCTTATGACTCTTTTTGTCCTTTCCAATAACCAAAGAAATAACCAATGATTATTGCACCAATAGCTGCTTGAAGAGCAAAAAGTAAACTTTCTATTTCACCACTTGGAGGTTCCCAAAAAGAGGAAAACCATGGTTCATATCCAGTTTCTTCAATAGCATCTCCAGCTGCACCATCAGCTCCACCAAAATAACCTTCATCTTCACCAAGGCCATTATACATCACTAATGGAGCAATACATAGAATAATAACTAAAATAATTAAAACTACATTCCATTTTGAATCCATAATATCACCTAAATAGCTTCAGACTCCTTATTTGAAAAAAGGTTTAATTTAGAAAGGATTTTAGATCTATATTCTTTTAAACCATTCCATATAACAACAGTTAATAAACCTTCAGCTATAGCAAGAGGTATTTGAGTAATTGCAAAAATTCCTAAAAATTTAACTAATGACCCTGTAAATGTAGGATCTGGAAATGCTAAAGCTAATTGGAATGAAGTTGCAACATAAGTTAATAGATCTCCTAAAAATGCAGCAAAAAATATAGCTATTGTAGAAGAAATATTTGCTTTTGTAATTCCTTTATACACTGCCCATGCAACAAAAGGTCCAACAATACCCATTGAAAATACATTAGCTCCTAAAGTAGTTAATCCCCCATGTGCAAGTAATACAGCTTGGAAAAGCAATACTATTACTGCAAGAACTGAAGCAGCAGCAGGACCAAATAGTACTGCTCCTAAACCATTTCCAGTTGGATGAGAACAACTGCCTGTTACAGATGGTAACTTTAAAGAAGAAAGTACAAACATAAAAGCACCACTTACAGCAAGCAATGTTTTTGAATCAGGTATTTCTTCAGTTACTTTTTTAATTTTAAATATTCCATAAATGATAACCGGTATAGATATTATATACCAAACTGCACACCATAATGGTGGCAGAAAACCTTCCATAATATGCATTCTTAATTTCTCCAATATTTATTAAAATATAATTTATAAATTAATCAAATAATCTTTAATTTTTATTAAGATATATTGATATATTAAATTATGGAATATTAATATATAAAGTTTTTGATAAAAACTCAAGTTAACTTTAGAAAATTTATTAACATCTATTTACAAATATTATAATGATTTAAATGAAGATTAAAAATAATATAATATTAGCTCTTGATGTAGTAAATATGTATGATGCATTAGATTTATGTTCAAAACTAAAAAATAAAATAAATACTGTTAAAATTGGATATCCTTTAACACTTGCAGAAGGTATTGAATCAATTATGACAATAAAAGAAAATTATGAGTTTAATATAATATGTGATTATAAAGTAGCTGATATCCCAGCAACTAATTCGAAAATATGCGATATAACATTTAAGGCAGGTGCTGATGCAATTATCTGTCATGGATTTACAGGTTCTGATAGTGTACAAGCTTGCCTAGATTCTTCTAAGAAATTTGACAAAGAACTCTTTTTACTTACTGAAATGTCCCACCCAGGAGCTAAAGAATTTATTCAGAAAAATGCTGATGAAATAGCCGAAATGGGAAAAAGAATGGATATAAAAAATTATGTAGCTCCTTCCACAAGAATAGATAGATTATCTGAAATTAGAGATATTGTTGGACCTGATGCATTTATAATATCTCCAGGTGTTGGAACTCAAGGAGGAAATCCAAAAGAAACATTGAAATATTCTGATGCTATAATTGTTGGAAGAAGCTTATATGAATCAGATGATCCTAAAAAAGCACTAGAAGATATTTTAGAATCAATTTCTTAAAAAAAATATTTCTAAAACATCATCTAATTACTCTTATTTATTTTTGGCTGGCTATTTCTTTAATTTTTTCTTTCCAAATATCAATATATTTTGTCCATAACTCATCTAAATCCTCTTCATGAGATAAAAATGGATTTAATGTACAAAGTCTAACTACTGTAACTGATTTATTTTTGTCCCATTCATCTTTTGATATTCCTAATCTTTTTATAAATGAAACTGGAGCATCTCCATAATCATCAACAGAAAGAACTGTATGAGAGGTTATCCAATCATTTGAAAACATTCTCCCAGATACAAAGGACGATTTATTATAAAATTCCATATTTAAATCATTCATCTTTTTTAAATCATCGTTATCTTTTTCATTGAAAGCTAAACACACAATGTTAAAATCTGGCTCTAAACATAGAGGTTCAACTAAAAATTCTTTATTATCAATTTTTAAAGTGTTAATATCCTTTATTTTTTCAGTTAAAATACGTGCTGCTTCAATACTTCTACCAACAATTTGGCCATAACCTGAAATATTTAAAGGAATTGCTCTATGACTTGCCCAAACAGCTGCAGCTGCAGCACCAGATTTTGAACCTTCCATAATTGAATTTCCAAGTAAATCAGCATTGTCTTCAGAATTTCCAAATACATAAGCTGCTTCATAAGAAACTAAATCTAAAATTCTTTTATCTTTAATAACAATTCCTCCAGCAGCATAAGGAATATATCCCATTTTATGAGGATCAACAGTCATTGAATCTGCTTCAGGCATTGCTTTATATGATTCATAAAGTTCTCGTGATGGATATTTTATATCATTTAGAAAAGCACCAGATAAAAAAACTTTTTCTACAAAATAATCAAAATTCATAAAATCATTTTCATTATCTAAATATAATGATCTAGAATATCCCCCATAAGCTGCATCCCAATGTAGGTAAAAATTGATGCCTTTTTTACTATATTCTTCCCTTATAGAAACAATCTCATTTAATTTATCAATAGCTCCTTCTTCAGTAGTTCCTACAACTCCTACAAGACCTAAAATAGGAATTTTATTAGCTATTTTTTCATCAATGATATTTTTTAATATATTTAAATCCATATGATAATCATTATCTACAGGAATTTCAATTAAATTCTTTTGGCCTAACCCTAAAATATCTACTGCTTTAACCCACGAATAATGTTTAGTTTGAGGAACTAAAAGTACTCCTAACTTTCCATCATATGCCCCTATTCCCCTAGCTGATTCCATTCTTACTTTTTCAAAGTCAAATTCATCCTCTTCAACAATCTTAGAAATTAAGTCTAAAATATCTCCAACAGGTAAATTTAATAATTTCCATTCATCCATATCTCCAACAAGATCAGGATAGATTTTTTTAACAGCTAATGGAAATGATTTTAAATTACGAGCTAACCAAACAGATTCATAATTTGCTAAAGTTCCATCACATGTAATATGGCCCCATGATTTATTAGGATCATAACCTAACATTAAAGCTAAATCTTCACCTACATCTATTTCCATTTGAGAAGTAGCTACAGAAGATTCATAAGAAACATTATTAGGATTATATAAAATTGTTGCCATATAAGCTAAATTAGCTATCATTAAAGTATCACTATTCATATGTCCCAAATAACGTTCTGAAAACCACGGATCTGAAGATTCTTTAAGTTTTGAAGACATATCCAAAAGAACATCAGTAGATTTATCTAATGTATGGATAAATCCTTTTTTAGTCTTATCAAATGAATTTAAAAGCTCTTTATCCTCAGGATGAAAATCCCTTCTCCAAAATATATGTTCATCCATTAAAAAATCCAATGTTTTTTTAAAATACTCCCTATTTTCCGACTTTGGCCCTAAAAACAAAGCTTTAACTTCAAGATCTTCATTTTTTACATTTTTGTTGAAATTTTTTTTATTTGTCATTAATATCACCTTGTTATTATAGTTAATTACTAGAATTTTCATCTGTATTTTCTGGTTTCCAACTAGGTCTGCGTAAAGTATGAATAATTACTGGAATAGCTATTATAATTAAAGTTCCAATTAATAAAATCCCTATATATTCTGGTGTTGTTAATCCAGATTCATTTATTTGGCTTGGAGGGAAAAGTGCAACAATAAATAAAAAAACCATAGCTAAGAATCCCCATCCTCCAACAATCCATACACCTAATTTTCCACCAGGTATCTTAAATGGCCGTTCTACTTCACTCCTACTATATCTAAGTTTAATTAATGCAGCATACATTAAAAAATACATTATAATATAAACAAGAGTTGTTAATGCATATAAAATCCATATAGAACTATTAACTCCTCCAGGAAGTAATACAAAAATAGCACCCCAAAATGTAACAATAATAGCTTGTAAAATCATCATATTTGCAGGCATACCATTTTCATTTTCCTTTTGAAGAATTTTTGGAAGATTACCATCTTGAGCAGTAACTAAAAGTCCCCTAACAGGACCTAAAATCCATGAAGAAACCTGACCTATAGATCCAATAGTAATCAATAAAGCAATTATAGTAACTACCCAACCACTACCAAAAATAACTTCAAATCCTTGCATTACACCTGCTAAAATATTTACTTGTGATGTAGGAACTAATAAACCAATAATTAAAGCACAAATAACACAAGAAATAGCTAAAATAACACCGACAATTAATAATCCTAAAGGATAGTTTACTTGGACATTTTTTATTTCTTTTGCATGAACTGCAGTCATTTCAATTCCAATAAATGTAAAAATAAAAGTAACTAATAAAACGATATTATGAATATTCCTAAAATCAGGCATTAAGTCTGAAAAAGTCGGATGTAATGTAAATTGAACAGGATTTCCACCAAGAATATAAGCTAATCCAAAAACTATTAAAATAATTGCTGGAACCACTACACCAATAGCTACAAAAAATGAATTCAGTTTAGTGTAAGTTTTTAAACCCCTCATATTAATAAAAGTAAAAACCCACCAAACAATAACAATAACAGCAAATTCAAAAATTTTATTATCAGCTAATGCAGGACTAAGAGCATATGCAAAAGTAGCTGCTATAGCAGTAAGAATAGAAATAAAACCAATAGTCATTTGAAACCATTGCACCCAAACTCCTATAAACCCCCATTTTTGCCCAAATGCTTCTTTAATCCAAACATATACACCACCTGTTTTTGGCCAAGCAGTAGCTAGTTCAGAAGAAGTTAAAATTGCAGGAATTAAATACATTACAATAGCAAGAAGTGTGAAAATTATAATTTCCCACTTAACAAGAGATAGTGTTGGATATCCTCGAATACTCATTAATGATGCTAATGTAACTAAAGTAAAACCCATTAGCCCCATTTTATAAAGATTTTTTGAATTTGATTTTTCCATAATAATTCACCTCTCAATATTTTTAATTATTAATATTAAGAGTTAATTATTGAACTATGTGATAAATTACTTGATTATTAATGAAATTTATAAAGCTAATTTTTAATATATAATATGTTAATAATTATATTAAAATGTTTCTATATTATAAAACAAACATTTTTAAATTTATTTAAAAAAAGAAAAAAAGAAGATATTTATAATCTTCTTTTTAATGGTAAAATCAAACAAGAAATCAAAGCTAAAAGTAAAATAACTATAGAATTACCTGTTTTTTCTAATTTTTCGACATCCATTGCATCTTTATTTGTTGGTTTAGGAGTTGGATTTGGTGTTGGATCTACTATAACAGTTAAAATAATATTAGTATTTGAAGAAAGATAAAACTCATTTTCATCAAATATCAAACCAATAGTGTAATTCCCTGATTTAAAATCCTTAGGAATAGTCCAATCATAACTAAATTCACCATCAACAACATCAACATTAACACTAGTCCCATCAGGCAAAATAATATTAATAGTACCATTAACAAGATTACCATTCTCATCAACAACAATACCATTAATAGTAACAGTTTGACCAGGTTTACCAGTAATATCACCACTTATAATTTCAGTTTCTAATTTATTAATAGTAGCTATGCCTGTATCATTAGAAGGTAAATAATTTTTATCCCCTTCAAAATCTGCAGATATATTTTTTTTACCAACTAAACCATAAGGAATAGTCCAATCATAATTAAATTCACCATCAACAACATTTACATTAACATTTTTACCATCAGGTAAAGTAACATTAACAACACCGTTGATATTATTGCCCATTTCATCAACAACAGTACCTGTAATAGTAACAGTTTGACCAGGCTTACCAGTGACATCATTTATAGTAGTAGTTGTTTTTGATTTAACAACATTTATAATACCATAATCATGAATATGATTTTGGATTAAAGCACCAGGAATATAAGTTCCATCAACTATAAAAGTCCCAATTTGATTTAAAGTGTAATTTAAAGAGTAATATCCATCTTTCCAAGAAGGTACCTGTTTTGTATAATTAGTACCATCAGGATTTCTTATTACAAAAGTTAAATTTTGACCAACAACAACATTGCCCATATCATCAGTAATTCTACCTTTAACATCCTCAATATAATTAAATGGACGAGTAATAGTAGTATTATTTAAATAAATAACATGCACAGTACTAGTTATTAAACCTAAATTATAAATAGCTTCAATAGTGCTAGGAACCATTGTATTATTTTCTAGATATAATTCACCATTTTTACCCCATCCTTCATATGCATAATTATTAAAAATTAAATGAGAAGGACCAGAAATATAACAATTAAAAATGCCCATATTTCCATTAAAATCATTACATATTGCTGAACCATTTATAGTAGAATCTCCATTATTTTCAAAAGTTGAGTTATAAATATCTAAATTTCCATAATTATAAGCTCCAGCACCTAATGCATCTAATTTATCATATTGAACATTAGAAACTGAAATAACTCCATTATTCAAAGTTGAATTATCAATTAAAGACACACCTGACGGATGATAATTACAAAAGTTTGCACCTTCAATTGTAATATAATCTACAGAGCTATTACTTATAAAAATACCATTATTTGACACAATAGCTCCACCCATAATGAAATTTCCAGCATATTGCCAATTACTAATTCCAGCACCAAAAATAAATATATAATATCCAGTAAGATTAGAATTAGTAACTCTAATATTGTTATTAGAAATATTATTTAATCCACCACTTATAGTAACAACTTGCATACGTTCTGGATGATCATTAATATTATATATTCCTGCACCTTCTAAATAAGGACTCCAATGAGCAATTACACCATCTAATAAAATTTCATTATAAGAAATAGAATTATTTCCATATATAGTAAATAGGTCTCCAGTATTATATATTCCTCCACCAGTACCATTATATTTTGTTTTAACAGTATTATAGGATATTTGATTATTATCTCCTATTGAAACATAATGCCCTATATTATAAATACCTCCACCTGCACTAGTAGCTGTATTATAATTTATAATATTATCATTCAATATTGTGAATTCATGACCAATATTATATATTCCACTACCATTATAAGCAGTGTTGTGTATTACATTAACACCAATCAAATAGTTTCGATCACCTTGGTTAAAAATACCACCCCCAGAGCCATTAATATTATTACCTCCAGTTATGGTAATATTTTTTAAAATAATTCCATTGCCTGTAATGTTGAATACTAAATCAAAAGATCCAGTACCATTTACTGTATAACCCATACCATCTATTGTAACATTATTGTTAGAAATAGTTATATGAGTATTTAAATCACCTGAAACATATTGTATATCTCGATCTAAAGTTATTGTTGAATCAGATCCATTACTGTCAATTATATCTTGAAAATAAGTAAAATTGCCACTATCTGCTGCAGAAACGGATGACACTGAAATTGCTAAAAAAAACAATAATAATAATAACGATAAAATCGCTTTTTTGTTTTTCATTTTTATTCCTCGCTGTATTACTGAATAAAAA
>JAJDHW010000022.1 GCA_030266405.1 Methanobrevibacter sp. OttesenSCG-928-I08 | reverse complement strand
AATATTAAATACTTTATTTTTAAAGAATTTTATTATCTATTAAATTCACTTTTTTAAGGTGATTATATGCCGAGATAGTCTAGCCTGGTAAGGCGCAAGACTGGAAATCTTGTGGAGATCTCCTCCTCCTGGGTTCAAATCCCAGTCTCGGCGTTTATTAGTTATAAAACAATTGTTTTAATGATTTATTCTAATTTTTATAAATAATTGTGACATACTGATATTTGCACTCTTAGTTTTTAAACTAAGTTTAATACTGTTGAAAAAACTGTGTTTTATTAATAAAACATTCGAATCTACTATTTTAAACGTCTCGTAGGTTCGCTCTATAAATGGAGGTTATTTAATGGAAGACGACTTTAAGCACTTGGTGCGTATTTCTAGAAAGGATGTAGATGGAAATAAAACCATTGAACACGCTTTAACTGATATTAAAGGTGTTGGATTATCTTTATCTAGATCTATGACTCTTAAATTAGGATTAAACTCTACTGATAAAATTGGTTATATTAATGACGATGATGTCTTAAAAATCCAAGAAATAATAGAAAATCCTAAAGAATTTGGCATTCCTGAATGGATGTTAAATAGAAGAAACGACTTTGAAACTGGTGAAACTACTCATTTAATTGAATCTGATCTTGATATGACTTTAAGGGATGATTTAAACAGAATGAAAAAGACCAGAAGTTACAAAGGAAGAAGACACGAAGTTGGTTTACCTGTCAGAGGTCAAAGAACTAAATCTACTTTTAGAAAAGGTTCTTCTGTCGGTGTAAGACGTTCAAGAGGATAGATCAATAATTTACTTTAGTTAAATCTAATTTTAGATTTTTAATTAATGATTATTTTTTAAGGAGATATTATAATGGGACATCCAAGAAAAGCAAGGAAGAAGTATGATACACCACCTCATCCTTGGAATGCAGAAAGAATTAAAGATGAAAATAAACTAATGGTTAAATACGGTTTAAAAAATAAAAAGGAAATTTGGAAAGCAGATACCTTAGTTAGAAAATATAGTAGGGAAGCAAGATATTTATTAGGTTTTTCTTCTGATCAAGTAGAACACGAAAGATTAGAATTACTCGGACACTTAATTAGAATAGGTGTATTACCTGAAAATGCTGCTCTTGAAGATATTCTAAATTTAACTGTTGAGGATATTTTAAGAAGAAGATTACAAACAGTAGTTTTCAAAAAAGGATTAGCTCGTACACCTAAAGAAGCAAGAATGTTTGTTGTACATGGACACATTGCTTTAAATGGTAAAAAGATTAACTCTCCAAGCTATGTTGTTTTAAAAGAACAAGAAGATCAAATAGGATTCTATGGTTCTTCACCTGTAGCTAAACAAATTGAAGAGTTTAATAGTCAAGCTAAAAAAGTTAAGACTGAAGATAATGCAGAATAAAAGGTGTAATTATGGCAAACGATGAAAAATGGGGAATAGCTAATATTTATTCATCATTCAACAACACTATTATAACTGTAACTGACATTACTGGTGCAGAAACTATTACTCAATGGTCTGGGGGAAAAGTTGTACGTGCAGATAGGCAAGAAGCTTCTCCTTTTGCAGCTATGGCTGCAGCTACAAGAGTTGCTGAAGATGTAATGGAAAAAGGTTTTGTTGGTTTACATATTAAAGTAAGAGCTCCTGGTGGAAATGGGCCTAGAAGTCCAGGACCTGGTGCTCAAGCAACTATTCGTGCTTTAGCAAGAGCTGGAGTTAAAATAGGAAAAATTGAAGATATCACTCCTATCCCTCATGATGGTACTGGAAGACCTGGTGGTAAAAGAGGAAGAAGAGTATAAGAAGGGTTTGATATGGAGATTGAAGTTAAAAGTCAAATCGGTGATGAGTTAGTACTTGTTGTCCGTGATGTAGAAGTACCTTTTATCAATGCTATTAGGCGTACTGCTATGATGGACGTTCCTAAAATAGCTATTGATGATGTTAATATTATAAGAAATGATTCTGCAATGTTTAATGAGGTATTAGCTCATAGATTAGGTTTAACCCCTCTAGTTTCAGATTTAGAAGCTATTGATGGCATGGAAGTAGCTGATGAATGTGATTGTGGAGATGGTTGTTCAAAATGCGGTGTTTCATTTTCTTTAAATGCAGTTGGACCTAAGACTGTTTACTCTAAAGATTTAATTTCATCCGATTCAAAAATTAAACCTGTATATGATACCATACCTCTTGTTAAATTAAAAGAAGGGGAAGAACTCAAAATTGAAGCAGTAGCTAAATTAGGATTTGGAAAAGACCATGCAAAATGGATTCCTACTACTGTGTGTGCTTATAAACAGTATCCTGAAATAACTTTTAATGAAGACGTAGAAATTGATTACGATTGTGCTGATGCTTGTCCTAGAGGAATATTAAAAGCAGACAAGAGATCTAAAAAAATAAAAGTTTTAGATATTGAAAATTGTTCTATGTGTAAAAGTTGTTACAGAGCTTCTGAGAATAAGTACATTAATATAGGGTATCAAGATAATAATTTCATATTTAAAATAGAAACTGATGGATCAATGCCTCCTAAAGAAGTTTTATTAAAAGCTTGTGAGGAATTGGAATTGAAAGCGGATAAATTCATCAGATTTAGTGAAGGAGGAAGTAAATAATGGTTAAGAAAATGACAAAAACTAATCCTAACCTTATTGAACTTATAGAAAAACTTATAGAAAAATCTTATAAAGAAGATGTAGCTATTTGGAAGGATGTTTCAAAAAGACTTCAAAAAGCTAATAGAAGTACTGCAGAAGTAAATCTTTCTGATATTAACAGATATGCTAATGCAGATGAAACAATTTTAGTTCCAGGTAAAGTATTATCCAATGGTAATTTAGATAATAAAGTTAACGTTGCTGCATTTAAATTTTCAAGTAAAGCTCAAGAAAAAATTGAAAATGCTGGTGGGGAATGTATTTCTATTTCAGATTTAATAGAAAAAAACCCTAAAGGTAGTAACATTAGGATTATGGAATAGGTGTTATTATGATTATAAATGGTGAAGGACATGTTTTAGGAAGACTTGCTAGTGTTATTAGTAAGAATCTTCTTGAAGGTGAAGAGGTTATTGTTCTCAACGCAGAAAAAATTATGTTAACTGGTTCTAAAGAATGGGCATATGCTAAATACAAACAAAGAGTAGATAGGGCAAGTATTTCAAATCCACGTGATTTAGGTCCTAAATACCCAAGAAGACCAGAGGATATATTTAGAAGAACTGTAAGAGGAATGTTACCTTATAAAAAATCTAAAGGTAGAGAAGCTTATAAAGGACTTAAAGCATTTGTTGGTGTTCCTGAAGAATATCAAAATGCAGAGTTCCAAGAAATTCCTCAAGCTGAATTTCAAAATGTTAGAAAAGGAATGGAGTTAGGAGAAGTTTCTAAATTGTTAGGAGCAAAATTCTAGAGGTGTTTAAATGAAGGTTATTCATACAAGTGGAAAACGTAAAACTGCTGTTGCAAGAGGAACTGTTCAAGAAGGAAATGGAAAAGTTAGAATTAACAAAACTCCTTTAGAACTATATTCTCCAGAACTTGCTCGTTTAAAATTAACCGAACCATTAACATTAGCAGGAGATATTGCTAATGATGTTGACATTAATGTCAATGTTTTTGGTGGGGGAGTTATGGGACAAGCTGAAGCTGCACGTATGGTTATTGCTAAAGGATTAGTTCAATGGACTCAAGATATGGATTTAAAAGAGAAATACATTCAATATGATAGAACTATGTTAGTCGGTGATCCAAGACGTTCAGAACCTAAAAAATATGGTGGTCCTGGAGCTAGAGCTCGTAAACAGAAAAGTTACAGATAAGTTATCTTATCTTGACTTTATTTTTATATAATATTTAAAGAAGATGATTCAATGATTCCTATAAGATGCGTAAGTTGTGGAAAGCCTGTTTCAGCTTATTTTGATGAATACAATACTAGATTAGCTGATGGTGAAAAATCTAAAGATATTTTAGATGATATGGGATTTAAAAGATATTGCTGTAGGAGAATGTTAATTTCTCATGTTGAAACATGGGAATAAATTATAATGCAATTTGTGGGAATATTTCTTATAAATTTTGGTAATAACGAGAAGTATAGGTGTGAAAAATGACTAATAAAGAATTAACAAGATTTGAAAGAGCTAGACTTCTTGGAGCAAGAGCTATTCAAATATCTATGGGTGCAAAACCTATGATTGAAATTACAGGATCTTTAGATCCTATTGATATTGCTTACGAAGAACTCAAAGCGAATGTTTTACCATTAGATGTTATACGTGACGAAGAATAGTTTAAATTAAACTATTATCTTCATATTTTAAAAAAAATAAAAAATACCAATATAAATCTATAAATTAAACTCCTATTTTTACATATTATAGATTATATGGTAATAAATTAATTGACACTGAGGTGTTTTTTTGGATAGTATTATAGAAGATGTCCGAGTTCGAAAGATTTTGGACAGCAGAGGTAATCCAACTGTAGAAGTAGATATAATTACTTGGAACGGTTTTGGAAGAGCAGCTGCACCTAGTGGGGCAAGTACTGGCTCTAGAGAAGTACAGTCATTCCCTGAAGGTGGGGTAAATAAAATAATTAGTGAAGTAGAAGATGTTATATCTTCTGAATTAATTGGAATGGATGCAGAAGATTTAGCTGATATTGATTTAGTATTAAGAGAAATCGATGGTACTGATAATTTATCTGCAATTGGTGGTAACACAACTGTAGCTGTTTCAATGGCAGCAGCAAAAGCAGCAGCTGCATCATATAATATGCCTTTATATAAATTTTTAGGTGGAAATTTAGTTAATGAACTCCCATTCCCTCTTGGAAACATGATGAATGGAGGAGCTCATGCAGGAATTCATGCACCAGATATTCAAGAATTTTTAGTTGTTCCAGTTGGAGCAAATGATATTACTGAAGCTGTTTTTGCAAATTCTGCAGTTCATAAAAAGTTAAAAGAGCTTATTCAATCTAAAGATTCTAATTTTACTGGTGGAAAAGGTGATGAAGGTGGATGGATACCTAACATCACAAACGATGCTGCACTTGAAATTCAAGCTAAAGCATGTGAAGAAGTAGGAGATGAACTTGGTGTTCAAATAATGCCTGCTCTTGATATGGCTGCATCAGAATTTTGGGATTCCGATAAACAAAAATATGTTTACTCTCAAGATAATATAGAAAGAGATACTGGAGATCAAATTGAATTTGTTAAAGATCTCATTGAAACTTATAATATGTTTTATGTTGAAGACCCATTTGATGAAGCTGATTTTGATGGCTTTGCACAATTAACAAGCAAAGTTGGAAATAAATGTCTTATTTGTGGTGATGATTTATTTGTTACAAATAAAGAAATTTTAGCTGAAGGAATTGAAAAGAAAGCAGCAAATGCCATAATTATTAAGCCTAATCAAATTGGTTCATTATCTGAAACCTATGCAACTGTTAAACTTGCAAAAGAAAATGATATTGTTCCTGTTGTTTCCCATAGATCTGGTGAAACTACTGATGATACAATTGCTCATTTGGCTGTAGGTTTTAATGCTCCTATGATTAAAACAGGTGCATTAGGTGGAGAAAGAATAGCTAAATTAAATGAACTTATAAGGATTGAAGAAGAATTATCAAATCCTGAAATGGCTGATTTTTAATACAATTTAAAGGAGATTTTTAATGTCTAAAGTTATTATTGATTATGATAAATGTGATGGTGCAGACTGTGGGGAATGTGCTGATGTTTGTCCAATGGAAATCTTAATTATTGATGATAATGATGAAATTGCCATTCAACATCCTGAAGAATGTAGCTATTGTGAAGTGTGTATGGATGTTTGTCCTAATGCATGTATAAAAATTGAAGATGAAGATTAATTAAAATTTAAAATAAAATATAAAGGTGATAAAGTGTCTGAACTTTTAATAGAATTAGATAATTATTTAGCAGCTGGTTTACATATTGGAACCCAACAAAAAACAAGTGATATGGAGAAATATATATTCCGTGTAAGGTCTGATGGATTATATGTTTTAGATATTCAAAAAACTGATGAAAGGATTAAACAAATAGCTAAATTACTTGCAAAATATGATCCTGAAGATATATTAGTTGTAGCTACAAGACAATATGGTCAAGCTCCAGTTAAAAAATTCGGTGAAGTTACTGGTGTTAAAACTATTCCTGGTAGATTTATTCCTGGAACTTTAACAAATCCTAACTATGGAAAATTCATTGAACCAAAAATCATTGTTGTTACAGATCCAAGATCTGATGCACAAGCAGTAGTTGAATCAAAACAAAATGGTATTCCAGTTATTGCTTTATGTGATACTGAAAACTTACTTAGTTTTGTTGATATTGCTATACCAGTTAATAACAAAGGTAGAAAAGCTATTGCTCTTGTTTATTGGTTACTTGCAAGACAAATTTTACGTGAAAGAGGAACAATTCCTGAAGACGGAGATTTAGACTTAGATGCTGCTGACTTTGAACTTAAGTTTTAAGTCTTTTTAAATTTTAAAATAAAAATCTAAAGATTAAATCTTTAGATAAAATATTTTATTTAGAATAAGTTTTTGGTGTTATAATGCAAGCAATAGCTTCTGCTCCAGGAAAAACAATTTTATTTGGAGAACATTCAGTTGTTTATGGTGAACCAGCTATTGCTGGAGCTGTGGATAAAAGAGCTATTGTTAAAATTAAAAATTCTAATAATAATAAAACTATTTTACGTTCTTTTGATTTAAATTTTGAAGCAGAACTTAACACTCAATCAAAAAAGTATATTTTAAAACGAGGTAAACCAGGTATAATTAGATATATTTTAGAAGCATTAAACATGTTTCATGATCATTCTCCAATTGAAATAACTTTATCTTCTAATATTCCTATTGGTTCTGGTTTAGGTTCTTCTGCAGCTGTAACTGTTGCTACTTTAGCAGCATTGTATCGTTATCATAATATTCGTTTTAATAAACAATCTCTTGCAAATGATGCTCATAAGGTTGAAGAATCTGTTCAAGGAATTGCAAGTCCTTTAGATACATTAGTATGTACCTATGGTGGACTTATTTACTTATCTCGTAGAAAAACTATTGAAAACTTACGAATTAACTTTAATACTCCTTTTGTTATTGGATTTACCTCAAAACATGGAAATACTGGAAAAATGGTTAGGGATGTTAGAAATCTTAAAGATTCCAATCCAAAAATCATAAATCCTCTTATTTCAGCAATGGGGCATTTAACAAATAGTGGTAAAGTAGCTATTCTAAATAATAATATTTCTAAAATTGGAGAATTAATGAATATTAACCATGGTCTTTTAGATGCTTTAGGCGTTTCAACTGCTGAGTTGTCTCGTATGGTATACCTTGCTCGAAAAAAAGGAGCTGTTGGTGCTAAAATTACTGGTGCTGGTGGTGGAGGAAGTATTATTGCATTATGTCCTGAAAACATCAATGATGTTGCTGAGGAAATATCTAAATACGATAATATTTTAAAAACAAGATTCACTAGAAAAGGTGTAAGCTCTAAAGTAAAATGGTACTAAATAAGTGATTATATGATAATTTTAAAGCTTGGAGGAAGTATATTAACTAAAAAAAGTTCTACTATTCCTCAAATTGATAGTGAAAATTTAGAAAGAATAGCTAAAGAAATTAAAAAATCACTTGATAATCATAATAAAAAATTAATTATAGTGCATGGAGCAGGTTCTTTTGGACACCCTCCTGCAAAAAAATATAATATTGGGAAAATATTTAAAAATGAAGAATATCCTTTAAAAAGAATTGGATTTTCTACAACACAAAATGCTGTTAAAAAATTAAATACAGAAATTTGTAAGGTTTTCATTGATAATAAATTACCTGTTGTAACAATTCAGCCTTCAACTTTTATAACAACTTCTAATGGTAGAATAAATTATGGAAATTTAGATTTAATTAAAAAATACTTAGATGAAGATTATATTCCTGTTCTTTATGGTGATGTTGTATTAGATGATAAATTGAAAATGGCAGTTTTATCAGGTGATCAGATTATTCAATATTTAGCAATGAATTTAGAATCTGATAGAATCATTTTAGGAACAGATGTTGATGGTGTTTATAATAAAAACCCAAAAACAAATGATGATGCTATTTTATTTGAAAGATTTAATTCAATGGATGAATTAGATTCTCTTGATTCTACAACTAATGTTGATGTAACTGGTGGGATGATAGGTAAAATTAAGGAACTTTTAGAGTTAGCAGATATTGGAATAGACTCAAAAATTATCAATGTTAATAAAAAAGACTTTGTTTACAAAGCACTTGAAAATGAAGATATTAAAGGAACTGTAATATCAAAAAAATAATCATACTTATATTATTATAAATAAATTCATTACTTTTGTAATGAGGAGTTAAAAATGATTTCAGATAGAAAATTAGAACATCTTTTAATTTGTAAAAATTATGATGTTCACTATAAACACAAAACTACAGGGTTTGAGGATATAGAACTTATTCATAATGCCCTTCCAGAAATTAACAAAGAAGAAATTGATATTTCTACAGAAGTTTTTGGTAAAAAATTAGAATCTCCACTTTTTATAACAGCTATTACTGGAGGTCATCCATCTGCAAAAAAAATCAACAAGGAACTTGCAATAGCAAGTGAGCAAAAACAAATAGGCCTTGGTCTTGGTAGTCAAAGAGCAGCTGTTGAAAATGCTGATTTAGTTGATACTTATACAATAGCTAGAGAATATGCTCCTTCTTCATTATTAATTGGTAATATTGGGGCTCCTCAAATAGATTATGCTTTAAATGCTGTTGAAATGTTAGATGCAGATATTTTAGCTATTCATTTAAATCCTTTACAAGAATCTATTCAACCTGAAGGAGACATTAATGCTAAAGGATATATAAATTCTATTAGTAAAATTACTGAAACTGTTGATGTTCCTGTAATGATAAAGGAAACCGGAACTGGAATTTCAGCAGAATGTGCAATAGATCTTGAAAAAAGTGGAATAGATTATATAGATGTAGCAGGTGCTGGTGGAACTAGCTGGGCTGCTGTTGAAACTTATAGGGCTGATGATAGGTATTTAGGCGAAACGTTTTGGGATTGGGGAATTTCTACTGCAATTAGTACTGTTGAAGTAGCTTCTTCTGTGAATGTTCCAATAATATCATCTGGAGGAATTAGATCTGGACTTGATGCTGCAAAAGCTATTGCTCTTGGTGCAGATGCTGCAGGTATAGCTTTACCTATGCTTAAAGAAGCTTATTTAGGTCATGAAAATATTATTGAATATATAAATAAATTTAATCAATCTCTGAAAATTGCTATGTTTTTAGTCGGTGCAAATAATTTAGAAGAATTAAAAACTTCTAATTTAATTATAAAAGGTGAAGCTAAAGAATGGCTTAATGAAAGAGGGTTTAACACAAAACAATATGCGAGGAGAAATTAATTATGAGCGTTGAAGTTATTGCAATCGGCGGATATGAAGAAGTCGGAAGAAACATGACTGCTGTTAAAGTGGGAGAAGATGTAATTATTTTTGATATGGGTATTCATCTTGATAGGATTAGTATTCACGAAGATACAGATATTGACAGAATGCATAGTTTAGATTTAATTGAAAGAGGAGTTATACCTGATGACACTTTAATGAAAGATGTTGATGGTAAAGTTAAAGGAATTGTTTTTTCACACGGACATTTAGATCATATTGGAGCTGTAGCTAAATTAGCTCATAGATATGATGCTCCTTTAATTGGAACTCCTTATACTATGGCATTAGTTGAAAAACAAATAAAAGGAGAACGTAAATTCAAAGTAGATAATCCTATTAAAGTTTTAAATTCTGGAGCTAAAATGAGATTATCTAAAGATATTGTTTTAGAATTTGTTCAATCAACTCATAGTATACCTCAAGCAGTATTTCCTGTATTACACACTCCTGAAGGAATTATTGTTTATGCACTTGATTTTAAATTTGATAATCATCAAAAAGTATCTCCACCACCGGATTATAAAAGATTAAGAGAATTAGGCAATAAAGGTGTTTTAGCCTTAATTGTAGAAACAACTAATGCTAAGGAATTTGGTGAAGTTAAAACATATTCTGAAAGAATAGCTCGAAATATTTTAGAAGATTTAATGAAAGGACCTCTTCAAGAAAAAACAGGGATGATTATTACAACTTTCTCTTCACATGTTGAAAGAGTTCAAGCTATTGCAGATATAGCTAAGAAGAGCCATAGGGAAATTTTATTTTTAGGTAGATCTATGGAACGTTTCTGTGGAATGGCAGAAAGTAAAGGAATTTTAAAATTACCTAAAAATGCAAGTATTTTCGGAAACCCAAAAGCAGTTAATAAAGCACTTATGAAAGCTGAAGATAATAGAGATAAATATTTACTTGTTACAACTGGACATCAAGGAGAACCTGATGCACTTCTTCCAAGAATAGCTAATGGTAAAACACCATTTAATGTACAAAAAGGAGATAATGTTATTATTTCAGCACCTATTATTCCAAATCCTACAAATGCTGCAAATCGTCACATTATGGAACGTAGGTTAAAATCAAGTGGTGCTAGAATTTATTCAAATGCCCATGTATCTGGACACGCAGGTCGTGAAGATCATAGAGATTTCCTTAGAATGTTAAAACCTTCACATATTATCCCAGCTCACGGAGATTTATCTATGCTTTCTGCATATGGTGAACTTGCTGAAGAAGAAGGTTACAGAATTGGAAATAATGTGCATATTTTAAGAAATGCTCAAGCACAAGTTTTTAATAGTGAATGATTTTTAGAAAATTATATACATATAAAAAATTAAAGTAAGATTATTTATTTGGAGGAGTTTTATGAGTGAAGTAACAGAATTTTTAACTGTTTATTCTAAAGATATTAAGAAAGCTATTAATGAAAACCTTTCTTCTATTGTTCCTAATGAGCTTCAAGAAGCTTCAATTTATTTAACCGATGCTGGAGGAAAGATGATTCGTCCAGTATTAACATTACTTGTAACTGAAGGTGTTGAAGGTGATAAAGAAGGATCTTTAAAATCAGCAGCATCTATTGAACTTATTCATACATTTTCATTAATCCATGATGATATTATGGATGATGATGATGTAAGACGTGGAGTCCCAGCTGTTCATAAAGTTTGGGGTGATGGTTTAGCTATTTTATCTGGAGATACCTTATTTTCAAAAGCATTTGAATTAATTATTAATTCAGAAAAAGATCCAATACAAAACAATAAATCATTAGCTACTGTTGCAGATGCATGTGTACAAATCTGTGAAGGTCAAGCTTTAGATATTAGTTTTGAAGGCAGATATGATGTAACTGAAGAAGAATATCTTGAAATGATCTTTAAAAAAACAGGTGCATTAATAGCTGCAGCTACAAAAGTAGGAGCTATTATGGGTGGAGCATCAGATGATGTTTCTGAAGCTATGTATGAATATGGAAAACTCATAGGACTTGCATTCCAAATTCAAGATGATTATTTAGATGTTATTAGTGATGAAGAATCTTTAGGAAAACCTATTGGTAGTGATATAGCTAAAGGAAAAATGACTTTAATGGCAGTTAAAGCATTAAATGAAGCTGATGAAAAAGATTCTGAAACTTTATTAAAAATCCTTAAAAATGATAATTCTTCTAAAGAAGATATAGATGTAGCTATTGAAATATATGAAAAATATGGTTCAATTCAATATGCTCACGATATTGCTCTTGCAAATGTTAATCAAGCAAAAGAACTATTAGATATATTGCCCGAAACTGAAGCTAAACACAAGCTTAGTTTAGTTGCAGAATATGTTCTTGAAAGACACACCTAAAAAACCCATTTTTTCTTTTTCTTTTTAATTTTTTTATAGTCCTAATAATCCAAAATAATTTTATATTTGTGAGTGGGATTATTTACTATAAAAAATAAAGATGGGTTGTTTTATTGAAACAGATATTTAATAGTTATACTATACATTATTGATTATTTTATTTTTATATTCGGTACTTTAGCTTTTTTTGGTTTAATATTTCTTATTGATGGATTATTGGATATTATATAAGTAATTAATTAAATTTTTCATCCTATTCTTTCAGTACTTATAAGTCCATTTGCAGACCAATAGGATTCATATATTCCTGGGGAATATTGCCCTTCTTTTGAAGTAGACATCTTAGTACGATAAATAGGGTTCCCACTACTATCATATTCTCCTGTAAATTCATCTTCCTGCCAATCTCCATAGCCTTCGGATTGTTTGGATGAATCAGAATTTGATGATGTGCTTTGTTGTGTTGTATCTGTATTAACATTATTGTCATTAGATGTGCTGTTTTTTAATTGGATTGTGTCTATCATTCTTTCTAAATCAGCTAAATTTTTAGCTTCTACAATTATGAACAATCCTGAAGGATTGTATATTGCCTTATAAGTACCATCGTCCATTTTGTAAATTTGCATGTCAGTTTTTAGTTCAATACTATATTCATTTGGTTTAAGTAAAGTACCAGTTATCTGAATGTCAGTTTTAGCATCAAATGCAGCTAATCCACCATCTAATGTTTCACGAGTAGGATAAACTGTAACACTTACATCATCACTAGTATAATATTTCTCACCTACACTACCTGTCATGTTTTTAAATTCAGTTCCGGATTTAACTTCCATGGTGAATTTTTCGAAATCATATTCTTCAGTACTATAATCAAATAATCCATAATTATATGCTACTCCTATACTTAACGCAGCTAAAATTACTAATAACCCTATTATTATTGCATAATCTTTAGTATTCATTTTAAAATCAACTTTATTTATTTTATATGATTTATTCTATTTTTGGACTTATAAAAATTTAACCTTTTTTATGGGATTGTGAAAAAGTATAATAGAAAAAAACTTTATGAAATATATAAAAATTATAAAAGAAGTTCAATAAAGCAATAAATGTAATAAATATTATTAATTATCTATTTTCATCTTTTTTCATTTATAATTCAGTGTTTATAATTAATATGTGATGTTTATTATTTTTTTTAAACAAAATAATACTTTAAACATTATACGGAAATATAATCAAATATTAAAAATAGCTAAAAAAAATTTCCTAACAGAGCATCAAAAAAACATAAAGTAATTTTTATTTAATTCAATAAATACTAAAATTAAAAAAGTTGTTATAAGTAAAACATAATCAAGAGTATGCACATTACTTTCTTGATTGTAAGATACAGGCTCTCCAGTATAGCTTCTACTTAACATACTATTATAAACGCTTTCTCCTTTTTCAAAGGATTTTAAAAAAAGCATTACAATAGTATTACCTACTTGTTTTACTCTCCATAAATAGCTAGTTTTTTTATTCCAAATATCAAAACCTCTAGTTTTTTGAGCATTTCTAATGTTATTTAATTCTTCAAAAAATAGGAATAAATATCTAATAGTCATACTTAAAAGAGTGGTTAATATTTTAGGAAATTTTAATCTTCTCATAGATCTTACAATATCATCTATAGGGGTTACTGAAGATAATAAAACAATACTAGATAGGGATACCATAAGCCTACTTAATAAAAGAGCTCCAAACATTACTCCTTCATATGTGATTTGAAGGCCTAAAGGTAGTGAAAATAATACTAAACCTGGTTTTATAAATGGTTGTAATAATGCAATAGCTCCTCCAAATGGAAGTATAAGTAAAATCCTTTTAAAGAAAAACTTTAAAGAAATTTTTGAAGCTATTACTAAAAAAATAACATAAATTTCTAAGAAAAATAAGGCTTTAAAATTTGTTGTATAAACACTATAAAAAATAATCATTAAAACAAGTATAAGTTTTATTCTTCCATCTAATCTGTGAATTATACTGTCTTTCCAAGATTCTTGTTCAATAGTGTTTATAGAAACATTCATAATTTTTCACCAATTTAAAGTAAGAAAAGTTAAGCTTTTCTTTTTAAACCTACTCCGATAAGATATGCTAATGCAAAAACAATTAAAACTCCAATTACAATAGCTATTGATCCAGATATTCCACTTTCTCCAAGTGAAGGAACAATATAATCAGGCATAGGTGATTCCATAACAGCTTCATCACTAACACCAGGATTTAAAATCTTCTCAGCAGCACTTTCAAGACCATCAGGATTACTTGAAGCTAAAAAAGGTGCTGCAATAGCTATTAGAATAGCTATTAATACTCCAACAATTACAAAATTTTTTGTTTTTGTTTCCATTTTTAAATAACTCCTTTATTAAACCTTAGCTATTAAATCAGGTCTGACTTTTTGAATTCCTACGTATACTATTGAACTTATTAGTCCTTCACCTACAATACCTATTACAAAGTGATATATTCCCATGAAATATAATCCTGCAACAAGTGGGAATGTACCAGCAAACCATAGTTCAAATACACAAGCGATTGCAGATATAAATAAAGACAAGAAACAAGCTATAAAGACCGAAGGAATATTTCCTATGAATTTTTTAAGTCCTTTAAAGCTGTAAAATCCTACAAAACTTCCAATTACTCCCATATTAAATATATTAATACCAAGAGCTGTAATTCCACCATCTCCAAATACTAATCCTTGAATTATTAAAACAATGGTCAATACTAAAAATCCTGCAAAAGGACTTCCAAGTAAAATAGCTACAATTGCTGCACCAACCATATGTCCACTTGTTCCCCAAGGTATAGGTATATTCATTGCTTGAATTGCAAATATTCCTGCAGCTAAAACTGCAAGTAAAGGTATTTTTTTATCATCTAAATGTTCATTGGCCCATTTAACTGCGAAATATCCTACTACAATAATAATTATGTAATAAATTACACATTGCCAAATTGGAATAAAACCATCAGGTATATGCATTAATCTTTCCT
>JAJDHW010000021.1 GCA_030266405.1 Methanobrevibacter sp. OttesenSCG-928-I08 | reverse complement strand
TTGATGCATAGATCTTTCTTATTATTATGGTTTGTTGGTTTATTCATTGGATATTTCATCATTTCTAAATCATTTAGAAAAAGATCTATTTTATCTTTAAGAAATATATTATTTTTTATAGGTATTGGGGCTATAGGATTTGCTATGCTGGAGCTACTGGCATGGATTACTGGAATGAGCATTTTCAGCCCACTTTTAAGAATTTCAAGAATTGAGGAAAATTCAATATCTAGTATTAAAATGGTATTAAATAATGCACAATTAATAGGACATAGTGGTGAAGCTTCTTTTTGGGGAACTGATGGAACTGCATTTGCAGAAGGATACATTTCTCTACCTATGCAATTAGTATTATTATTTGGTCTACCCTTCCCATTGTTTTTCGGAGTACTTGTAAATCAGAAAGATACTGTTGATTATATGCTTCCTGGTATAATGGGCTATGGTTTTGATTTTGGCTATTTGGGATTAATAGGAATTATGGCATTTGTATTAATTACTATTATCATTGGATTTAAAGTTTTAAAGATGTATAGGGCTAAAAGAGAAAAAAACAATAAAAAATTCTTAGGTAAAGAAGTTTTATTAATTGGTTCATTAACTGCATTTATTTCTCAAGCTTTAATTGGGTTATTTATTTTCAATAGAACAATAAACGGAACGGCATTATTAACATTTATATTTTTAGGAGCTTTAGTTTTAGCTCACAGTATAACGCTTAAAAAAAGATGATGATTATGAAAAACGCTTTAATTTTATTGGGGTGTCCTGAATCCCCATCACAAACACCAATGGCTATTTATGCTTCTTATAAATTAAATAACTTAGGTTATGATGTTACAATTGCAAGTAATCCTGCAGCTAGTAAACTTATAAAAATTTCAGATCCTGAAAATAATTATATT
The DNA here is from genome assembly GCA_030266405.1 of Methanobrevibacter sp. OttesenSCG-928-I08. GTDB lineage: Archaea > Methanobacteriota > Methanobacteria > Methanobacteriales > Methanobacteriaceae > JAHKLT01. The sequence goes on along the minus strand of JAJDHW010000021.1, from coordinate 14,549 downwards.
AATAAAATAATAGACTTAGATAGATGTTTAAATACATTAGAAGAAGGTCAATATGATTTATTATTAGGTTTTGTTCATAAAGATGCAGCAGCATCATTTTTTGTAACATTTGATCAAATTTTAAATACTAAATCTATAGCTTTAGTTTTTGAAAAAGATGAAAAATTAATTGATGAATATGTAGAAATGGTTAAAAGTTCTACAAATGCTGAAATATTAGCAGTTAAAGCTTTCCATAATCCTAATCCTATTAAAATTAAATTGGATAAAGCTTTAGAAAATATTTAATGAGGTTTTTAGATGTCATTTTGTTTAGATACATACCTTCAACAATCAGATGATTATGAAATTTTAACAGCTAATGCAGGATTTAAAGATTGTGCAATGATAATTAGGTTTAAAGCAGATGAAGTTGTTAATGTTAAGCCTGGAGAATCTGTTTTAGGCGTAAGAATTATTGGAATTCCACCTATTCCTATTGGTATTAATGAGGATAAAGGAACAATTTTATTCCCTTATACGAAACCATGCCATGGGACTTCTGTTATTGAATTACCTATAGATAAAGATGAAATTGATGCACTTAAAAAATTAGCTATTGAAGATTAGAGGTATTAAATGTTTACTACTGTAGTTGGCAGCTATCCAGTTAATTTAAAATCTCCTGATAATTTTAAAGATAAATTAATTAATATATTTGGATTTTATGATCCTTATAAAATAGCTATTAAAGAAGCTGTAATTTCACAACTAGATGCAGGTATTGATGTTGTATCTGATGGCCAAGTTCGTGGAGATATGATAGGTTCTTTTGTAAAATATATTCCAGGTTTTATTTTTGAGAAGAATTCTTCAGTTATTGTTAATAAAATTCAAAAGCCTCATAGTGAAATAACTACTTCTGATATAAAATATGCAAAAGAAATATTGACTCATCATATTGGAGAAGATAGGAATAAAGGTGTTAAAGGAATAATTACTGGGCCTTCAACTATTATACACTCTTCAAGAATAGAGTCTTTTTATAAAAATAAAAATCAAGCTATTTTAGATTTAGCAAAAAGTTTAAAATATGAAATTGATGCAATTAGTAAAATTGGTGCTAAATATATTCAAATAGATGAGCCATTTTTATCAACAGGTATGGTAGATATAAAAACAGCTTCAGAAGCTATTAATATATTATCAAAAAATACTAAAACTCCAATATCTATTCATGTTTGTGGTAATTTAGAAAATATTTTTAAAGATTTATGTAATTTTAATGTAGATATTATTGATTGTGAATTTGCAGGAAATAATCAAAATTTAAAAGTTTTAGAAGATAATATTAGATTTTTAGAAAATAAAAAAATAGGTTTTGGCTGTGTTGATACAACTTTAAATAAAGTTGATGATATAGATAGTGTTAGAACTTTAGTCTCAAAAGGTATTGAATTAGTAGGATATGATAATTTAATATTAGATCCTGATTGTGGTCTTAAAAAAATTGATAATGATATTGCTTTTAAAAAATTACAATTAATTAATAAAGTTAGAGAAGATTTAGGATAGATTTACATGGTTTTTGAAGTTAATGATGGAGAAATAGCTAGTTGTTGGGAAAAAATAGTTAAAAAAATAATGAAAGATGGAGAACTAGTTAATGATGAGAGGGGATCTCTAACAAAAGAAGTATTAAATGTTGTTACATGTATTAATGATCCATTTGGAACTAGTAACAATGATTTTTATGGTATGGGTAAAAGTTTAGAAAAAATTGATAGTATTAGAATTCCTGATAATTATTTTTGGGTTGGAGATAAATTAAAAGTTTACTCTGAACAATTTATTAGTGATGATAAACAAGGGTTTGTATATACATATGGTAATCGTTTAAGAGCTCATTTTAATGGTGTTGATCAGATTCAAGAATCTATAAATAGACTTAAAAGTTGTAGGGAATCTAGAAGAGCTATTTCAATTACATGGGATCAAGTTGTCGATAGTTCTAATGATGAAGTTCCTTGTATGATTTTGGTTGATTTTAAAATTCGAAATAACACATTATACACAACTGCTTTATGGAGATCTCATGATATTTATGGAGCTTGGTTTCCAAATGCAGTTGGATTAACTTATCTTGCAAAATATGTTTCTGAAGAGATTGGTGATGTAAATCTTGGACCTATAACTATTCATTCTATTAGTGCCCATATTTATGAAGTTAATTTTGAAGAAGCTCAAGCTATTAAATAATTTATATTTTTATAATTTAATTTAAAATTAAGGATTTTTTAGATGTTTTATGATTTAAATATTAAAGGAAAAAATTTCAATGAAGATTTACATTTAGCAAAAGAAGCAAGTCTTTTAGGATGGAATTCTGTTGCATTTAATTACAATGATGATAATTTAGATAATGCATTTGAATATTTTGATACATTACAAGAAGAATCTTTAAATTTTAATAATCCTTTAAATGTAGATTTTCGATATGAAATTACAACAAATAATTCTAATCATTTAAGAAAACTTTCAAGGAAATATAGGGATAAAATCAATTTAATTTCTGTTTTAGGAGGGCATTTAAAAGTTAATAGGACATCTTGTGAGACTATTCATATAGATATTTTATCTAGACCTTACTTTAAAAGAAAAGATTGTGGTATAAATCATGTTTTAGCAAAAGAAGCTGCTAATAATGATGTAGCTATTGAATTATGCTTTAAAGATATATTAACTACTTATTTATCTTATAGGTCTAAGATATTAGCTAATTTTAAAGAAATTATTAGTTTACATAGAAAATTTGATTTTCCTTTAATTTTAACAAGTGGATCTACTTTTATATATGATATTAAAAATCCTGTTGATTTATCTTATTTTTTTAAAGAAATTGGATTAAAAGAAGAAGAAATAGAAGAAGGGTTTAAAAATTCTCCAAAAAATTTAATAAATTTTAATAAAAATCGAGAAAATCTTATTTTAAAAGGTGTTAAAAAAATAGACAGGTTTGATTAAATGAAACTTAAAATTCTTCCTCCAACACTTAGAAAAAATCATAGATATTTAGCTATTGATATTAAATCTCAAAATGAAATATCTAAAGATGATTTAGTTATGGCTGTATGGGATGCATGTATAAGATTCTTTGGAGAATGTGAATCTAGCAATTTTAACCTTTGGATTGTTAGGTTTTATGAAATTAATGATAATAATGATTATAATCATTATAAAGCTATTTTAAAATGCCAAAGAGGTTTTGAAGATAAAATTAGGTCTTCACTTATTACTTTAACTAAATTTAAAGGAAGCTACATTTCAATTAATACTTTAGGACTATCTGGCACAATTTCTGGAGCAGTATCTAAATATATAGATTAAATTAACTTTTTGTTATTTTAAAACAGTAAAGTATATAAACTTGTATTATATATTATATATAAGAATTTATGGATGTAGTTGAATTATTATTATTTATCAGGAAAAATAATTCTTTTGATAAATAAAATTCCAATTCATGGAGAGTTGGGTTAATTTTTAAATAAATTTTTTTTGAAAAAAACTTTTTAACAAATGTTAAATGATTTATTATATTAAAAGAGGTAATTAATATGCAACCTTTACAAAATGCTGGATACGATAGGGCTATTACTGTATTTAGCCCAGATGGAAGACTTTTCCAAGTTGAATATGCTAGGGAAGCTGTAAAAAGAGGCACCACATCTTTAGGTGTTAAATCTGAAGAAGGTATAGTTCTTGTTGTAGATAAAAGAACTACTTCAAAACTTGTAGAAACAAAATCTATTGAAAAAATATTCCAAATAGATAAACATATTGGAGCAGCTACTTCTGGTCTTGTAGCTGATGCTAGATCTTTAATTGAAAGAGCTAGACTTGAATCTCAAATTTATAGAATAACTTATAATGAACCTATTAGGGTAGAAGCATTAGCTAAAAAAATATGTGATATGAAGCAAATGTATACTCAAAATGGTGGTGTTAGACCATTTGGTTCTGCTTTAATTATTGGTGGAATTTATGATGGTAAATCTAGACTATTTGAAACAGATCCAAGTGGTGCATTAATTGAATATAAAGCTACTGCAATTGGCTCTGGTAGAAATGATGCTATGGCTGTTTTTGAAGAAAAATATCAAGATGATTTATCTTTAAATGATGCAATTGATTTAGCTCTTGATGCAGTTTATGAAGCTACTGAAGGTAAAACTACTGCAGAAAGTGTTGAAATAGCTGTTATTGAAAAAGATACTGGAAAATACAAGAAACTATCTCAAGAAGAGGTATCTTCACATATTGATTTATTAATTGAGAAAAAATCAGATGATGAAAATAAAGATGATGATTAAATAAACTTCTAGGAGGGTTTTCAATGGTTAATGTAGATGATGCAATTATAGCAAAATACGAATCTCATGGAGAACATTTTGAAATTTTGGTTGATGCAGATTTAGCTGCAGAATTCAGAAATCCTGATGGTAAAGATGTAGATATTGAAGACCTTCTAGCAGTTGAAGAAATTTTTAAAGACTCCAAAAAAGGAGACAAAGCTTCTCAGGAAGCTATGGAAAAAATATTTGAAACTACTGATCCTATTGAAGTTTCTAAAATTATTTTAGAAAAAGGACAGGTTCAATTAACTGCAGAACAAAAAAGGAAAATGCAGAATGATAAAAGAAAGCTAGTTATTAATAAAATAGCTAGAGAATCTATTAATCCTCAAAATGGACTACCACATCCTGCTCAACGTATTGAAAATGCTATGGATGAAGCTAAAGTCAAAGTTGATCCCTTTATTTCTGTAGACCAACAAGTAAAAACAGCATTAAAAGCCATAAAACCACTTATACCTATTCGTTTTGAGCATGTTAAAATTGCTGTTAGACTCCCAAGTATTGCTGCAGGAAATGCATATAATTCTATTCATCCTTTTGGAAAAATTTTACAAGAAGAATGGCAGCAAGATGGATCTTGGGTTGCAATTGTTGAAATTGCTGGTGGGGTTCAAAATGACTTTGCTTCAAAAATGGCAGAAATTTCTGGGGGAGAAGCTGAAACCAAAGTTATCAAATAATTTTTTTTAATGATAATACATATGGATAATAATGCTTATGGTGATTTCATGATATATGTGGATAATAAAGATTTAGTCATTCCTGGACAAATACTTGCTGATGATGAGTTTTATCCGGGAAGAGGTACTTTTAAAGATAGTGGAAATATATGTTCCTCAGTAATGGGGCTTGTTTCTTTAAGAAATAAGAAAATTAGAGTTATTCCACTTAAAAGTAAATATGTCCCTAAAAAAGGCGATGTAGTAATAGGTAAAATTAGCGATGTTAAATTTTCAATGTGGGAATTAGATATTAATTCTCCTTATTCTGGTATGTTACCTGCCTTTGAAGTATTTGGAAGGGAAAAAAAAGAACTTAATAAAGTTTTTGATATAGGGGATGTTCTTTTTTTAAGAGTTGTTGAAGTTGACGAAGTTAAAAAAGCAAAACTTGGACTTAAAGGTAGGGGAATGGGTAAATTTAAAGGAGGAGTTATTGTTGATATCACTCCAACTAAAGTTCCTAGGTTAATCGGTAAAAAAGGCTCCATGATTAACATGATAAAAGACAAAACAAAATGTAATATTGTTGTAGGTCAAAATGGTCTTGTTTGGGTCTCTGGTGATAAAGAAATGGAAAATATCACTAAAGATATTATTAAATTAATTGAAGCCGAAGCTCATACATCTGGTTTAACAGATAGAATTAAAAATAAACTAACTTTAATTATTGATGGTGAAGAAGCTGTTGAAGAAGAAGATTTTGATGATTACTTTGATGATCAATTAGAAAAACCAAAGCTTCAAAACTTTAAAGATGAATTAGAACAAGAAGAACTTGAAGAAAAAAAGAATGATGATAAAGATTTCATTGATTCTTATAAAGAAATTAAAAAACAAAATAAAAAAGATAATAAAAATTCTTTAAGTGTTGGTAAATCTAATACTAATTTTTATTCTATATTAAATAAAAAAGATGATTATTGAGGTTTTATGATGATTGGAAGTAGCTTACGTGAAGATGGAAGGGAATATAATGAGTTGCGCCCTCTTAAAATTGAAGTTGGAGTTTTAGATAGGGCAGATGGTTCTGCTTATTTAGAAGTGGGTGGAAATAAAATTTTAGTTGCAGTATATGGTCCTAGAGAATCTTATATTAGACGTTTACTTAAGCCTAATACTGGAGTTATTAGATGTAGATATAATATGGCTCCATTTTCTGTAGATGACAGAAAAAGACCAGGTCCTGATAGAAGATCTTCAGAAATATCAAAAATTACTGCAGATGCTTTAAGACCTGCATTAATGTTAGAAAATTATCCACGTTCAATGGTGGATGTTTTTATTGAAGTTATTGAAGCTGAAGGTGGAACAAGATGTGCAGGAATAACTGCTGCTTCAGTTGCACTTGCAGATGCAGGTATTCCAATGAAAGATATTGTTGTTGGATGTGCAGCAGGTAAAGTTAATAATGAAATTGTTCTTGATTTATCTGAGGTAGAAGATAAAGAAGGCCAAGCTGATTTACCTTTAGCTATTATGCCAAGAACTGGTGAGATAACTTTGCTTCAAAGTGATGGTGATTTATCTGAAAGTGAATTTTCCAAAGCTTTAGAATTAGCTATGGATGGATGTATGCAAGTTAGTGAAATTCAAAAAGAAGCTTTAAGGAAAAAGTATACTGATGAATAAGGGTTGATAGTTATGAATATTATTCCAGAAATTACTAAAGAAAGTATTAAAAATCTCATTGATTCTAATCAAAGAGAAGATGGTAGGACTATTGATCAATATAGAGATATATCTATTGAAACAGATGTTATTTCTAAAGCTGAAGGTTCTGCTAGAGTTAAAATCGGAAAAACTCAAGTCATTGTAGGAATTAAACCTCAAATTGGAGCTCCATTCCCAGATACTCCAAATGTTGGAGTTTTAATGACTAATTGTGAATTACTCCCTATGGCTGATCCTAAATTTGAGCCAGGTCCTCCTAGTGAAGATTCAATTGAACTTGCACGTGTGGTTGATAGAGGTATACGTGAAAGTGAACTTGTAGATCTTGAGAAACTCTGTATTGAAGAGGGTAAAAATGTTTGGATGCTTTTTATAGATTTACATGTTATAGATAATGGAGGTAATCTTTTTGATGCTGCAGAACTTGCAGTTATGGCAGCTTTAAGTACTACCAAATTACCTATGGCAACTATTGAAGATGGGGAAATTGTTTTAGATGAAGAAAAAACAATTGATTTGCCTTTAAAAGATAAAGTGGCTATGTGTACTTTTGTTAAAATAGGTTCTGAAATGGTTCTTGATCCAACATTAACTGAGGAATCTGTTGCTGATGCTAGATTAAATATTGGTGTTACAGGTGAAGGTAAAATCTGCGCTATGCAAAAAGGTGGACCTCAACCTTTAACAAAAGAAGAAATATTTACTTGTGTTAATATATCTATGTCTAAAACTAAGGAATTGCTTGAAAAATTAGACAAGTAAAAATATTAATTTTTTTTAAATACATCTTCAGGTGTATTTAAATTATCTTATCTTTCTTTTTATATTAAAACTTTTTTTTAGCTGAATTTTTCTTTTTAAACTCATTTTTACTTTCTAAGAACAATTTTTCTTTTATAAATCCTATTTAATATTTATATTCCTTTGATTAATGTATAATTGGGGGAGATTAAAATTAAAAATGATAATATTGATTTAAAACATTATAATCCTTTGAATGATTTTCTTTTTTCTAAATATATGGCAGAAAAAGGGTGTGAACATATTTTGCTATCATTTTTAAATGCATTATTTAATGAATATGATAAAAAAATAAATTCAGTTGAAATAATTGAAAATAAATCTTTAATTACTTCTTTTAAAGATGAAAAAGACTGTATTTTGGATTTAAGAGCTATCACTGATAATGGGGAAAAAATTATAATGGAAATGCAACAAAGGAATGCTAATGAATTTAGAGGGCGTAGTTTAAATTATATATTTAAAGAATATTCTAGATCTCCTAAAAAATCAAAAGAATATAACTATATTCCTCATATTTTAATTAATATAATGAATTTTGAGTTTTGTGAGGAATCTAATTTCTATACAAAATTTGATATATCAGAAACAAGAAATAAAACATGTAAGTACAGTGATTTATTCACAGCATATAATATTGATCTTGTAAAATTTAGAAAAGAAAAAAAGATTGATATAAACAATAAATTAACACAATGGTGCATATTTTTATGTCAAAATCATTTTTCAAAAGAATTTAAAGAGGTGTTAAAAATGAATGAGGAAATCAAATCAGCACATGAAAAAATAGAAGATGCTTTAGGTGATGGGGAAGAAGCATGGTTATATGAAAGAATAGAGCGGAAAAAACAAGAAATAAGACATGAAATAAGAGATGCAAAAATTGATGCTAGAAAAGAAGGTTTAAAAGAAGGTAAAGAAGAAGGTTTAAAAGAAGGTAAAGAAGAAGGTTTAAAAGAAGGTAAAGAAGAAACTATTAAAGAAATAGCTATAAAACTTAAAGATAAAGGAATTTTATTAAAAGAAATAGCTGAAATCACAAATTTACCAATAGAAACTATAAAAAGATTATAAAACATCACTTAATTTTTAAATACATCTTCAGGAGTATTTAAATTATTTACATCTTTTTTTAATATATTTTTATTATCTATTTTTATAAATTCACAATTTATTTTTTTTATTAGACTTTTAACATCTAATGTATTGTTTTTTATTAATTCAAAAATATTTTTATATAATTTTTTAGAATAGATAGAATGTAATGGTTCACTATTAGTAATTTTTGTTTTTATGGAATCATCATGTTCTGTTGGATGATATATAATTAATGCATCTTTATTAAGACTTTTTTCTTTATTTATCATGAAATTAATAAAATTTGTTGAAATAAATGGACTATCACAAGGTATCACCAAAGCATATTCTCCAGTAATATTTTTTAATCCTGTCATTATTCCAGATAATGGGCCTTTATCTTTAATTTCATCTTCAATAATTTTTATAGAATAATTATATTGGGTTTCATCTATGATTTTTTCATATTCAAGTATTCTTTTTTCATCATTTAAAACAATTACAAGCTCATTTATTATATTATTAAGTGAATCAAGTATATGAATTATCATAGGCTTATCACTAATTTTCATAGAGCCTTTGTCTTGACCCATTCTTCTACTCATTCCTCCACATAATAAGACACAAGATGTCATTTTAATCATTTACAAATATTTCTGCAGTTTCATCAAATGGATTTTTACGTAGTGTAATTGAATACATATATGGATAATTAGTTTTTAAATACTGAATATATGCAATCCATTCATGAATTAAATCAGAATAAATCCTATCCATATCTCCAATTAAATGATTATAATCATTTTCTGTTATATTGTTTAAATTATGTCTTGATTCAAGTTCTTCTTCTAAATGGAAAATTGCAAGAACTAACTTTGAAAAATCGTCTTTTTCAAGTAATACTTCATTAATAAGTAATTTTATTAAAAAATCCCTATGTTTATATAAAAACTCTCTTAAATCTTTTATGAAAATTTTCCTCTGTTCTGTAGATAACATTTCCTTAATTAAAACATCATTTTCTTCAAGATATTTTAAATAAGTTTTATAATCACTTTCATTCCATTGTTTAATATCTTTAAGTTTTGAATATATTTCTTTATTTTCATTATCTAATGATAAAAATGTTAAAAGTAAATTATTACCAATTTCTGAGAAGAAAACACCTAAAATCATATCTAATTTTTCAAGAACTTTTTCTTTTTCTTTTTTATTAATAAGATTTTCTACAATAAGTACAACAATTAAAATATCTATAGGTACAAAAGCAAGATCAATTATTATATAAAAATAAACTCGATCTGCTTGAAATTCATAAAAAGCAAAAGCATATATTAAAATTGAAACGATTATAAGTATAATTCCAAGTTTTTTTTTCCAGCCTAATTTCTTCATAATTTAAACCTTATCTTTTTTTAGCACTAATAATTGCTATAGGGTTTTCACTAATCATCATAACTCCACGATCAAGGATTCGACCATTTGAGATATTTATTTCAACTAGTTTGGGATTATATCCTAAGCTTTTAAGTTTATTAATACCTTGAACTTTAGTATCTAAAAGAATAGCTGTGATGAAAATTCTTCCATTTGGATTTAATTTATTATGGATAACTTCTAATATTTCTTCTAAATCATTTCCACTTCCACCAACAATGGCTATATCTATATTATCTATGTTTTTAATTGTAGATAATCCATCATCTTCTATTAATTGAACTTTTTCACTAACATTAAATTTTTTAAGATTTTGTCTAGTTATAGAAATAGCTTCGGGATTTTTATCAATAGCTATGACTTTTTTTGCTCTTTTTGCAAATTCAACACTAATACCTCCAGTTCCACATCCAATATCTACAACTATATCTTCTTTTTGAACCATTGATTTATATAATAAAATAGCTCTTATATTTTCTTTAGTAGGTCCTGGAACATCACAACTTTTAATAAAATCATCATCATTAATCATTAACTATTTCCACCTTGTATATAAATTATTATCAATTTTTAATGAATCTAATATTTTACCAACGACAAAATCAATTTGGTCATTTAGTGTTTCAGGTTTTTGATAAAAACCAGGCATTGCAGGTAATATAACAGCTCCTTCATTTGATATTTTCAACATATTTTCAAGATGTATACTTCGAAGTGGTGTTTCACGAGGAACTAAAATAAGCTTTCTATGTTCTTTCAAGGCTACATCTGCTACTCTTGTAATAGTATTTGATGCAAAACCAGTAGCTATTGAAGAAACTGTTTTCATTGAACATGGTACTATAACAACGGAATCAAATTTAAAAGAACCACTATTTATAGATGCAGTTAAATCTTTAAATTCATAATATTCGCTAGCTAAATTAATAATAGAATCTAATGTAATGTTTAATTCTTCTTTAATTACAGTTTTAGCAGCATCACTTATTACTAAACTTGTTTTAATATTTAGTTTTTTTAATACTTCAAGTAATCTAACACCATAAATTACTCCACTAGCACCAGTTATTCCTACTACAATCATTTTATCACTTATAATAATTTTATCTGATCAAAATGCATGGTATCAAATTCTTTATCAGATAATTCAGGTAATTCCATATAATTTTCTAATTTAAATTTTTTAAATTTATGTTTTTCTTCTTTGGGAACATATACACTTATATCAGGAATATTAAATCTGGCATGACTTAATGCTTCAACAATACTAGAAATTTCATTTAAATGATATAATTTGCCATCAGACGAAACTTGAGTTTTCATTTCATCAAATTCAGGATATTCTGCTATATTTACAATTACATAATTTTTATCAATTTCTAAATCTTCTGATATTTCTTCTTCAACTTTTCTAATCTCTTTTTTAGAAATATTGTAAAAAGTTTCCGGATTTTTAAATTTGTTTAATTTAGTAGTATGAATTCTTTTAAATAGTTCTCTATTATCTATTCTAGTGATAGTTTCTTTAATAAATCCTTCATTGTTTCTAAATATACTAGTTAAATCAGAATCATCATGTTTATAAATTTCTTTTTCATTAATAATGTTTTTTTCAATACTCATTCTTAGTATTCTTCTAAACATTGCATTAACAATTCTTGTTGTATGGTGTTGATATACACTTGGATACATGAAATATCTTGAAACTAAAGTTGCTTCAGCAGCTTGAACTCCTTTAATATCTAAAACTAGGTATTTTTCTAGTTTTAAATTAGAAATTATTCTTTCGATATCTATAACTCCATATGAAACTCCAGTATAGTGAGAATCTCTTATTAGGTAGTCCATTCTATCTACATCTAGTTCTCCAGAAACAATTGGTCCAAGAGCACCTCTTCCATTAATAATGTCTATAATTTCTTTTAAATCAAATTTTTCTATTAATTTATCTTTAATTGATGTATTTTTTATTACATATTCTGTTAATTTTTCATGAGGAACACTTAAAACTCCTTCAGATACATGTGAGAATGGACCATGGCCTATATCATGTAATATTGCAGAAATTCTTACTAATTCTATATCATATTTTGAAAGATTTAAATGATTAGCTAATTTAGATGCAAGATGCATAGTTCCTATTGAATGTTCAAATCTAGTATGATTTGCTCCAGGATATATTAAATAAATAAGCCCTAATTGTTTTATTCTTCTTAAACGTTGATATTGAGGTTGATCTATAACATCCATTTCAAATTTTGTGATTTGAACATTGCCATGAACACTATCTCTTATAAAATGATTTTTATTAGGCATATTATCTTCCAACTTTTATTGTTGAGTTAATTAAATGAACTTCTATAATATCTGTATTATTAGTGTGATTTGTATTGTTAGTATGGTTTGTCTGATTTGTTGTATTTGTATTATTTTTTCTTATTTCAACTAAATTTATAGTTTTTGCATTAAAATCTCCATCATCAATAGCATATAATAATTCTACTTCTTGATTTATTTCTAAATTTGGAAATAATTCTGCAGTTACTATTGCCAAAGCTGAACTAAATATTAATGCAATAATAGCTATTATAAAAAATACTAAAAGATTTCCTTTTTTTCTAGAATTCATTTTATCCCAATTTTTAATAAATATTTCTCTATATTGTTTTGTTCTAGATAATTTTTCTTATTACTATAATATATTCACTTATTTACTATTTAATACTTTTTAATATTAGATATTTTCATTTATTGATTTCATTGTTTCTTAATTCTTTAAAAATACTTTTTTTCATATTTTTTTTTATTTACTCTATGCAAACATTTATATAATTTCAAAATTAATTTTAATATATCGGAAGGTGGAAGCCATATTCCGAGTAATTTTTAAAAAAAATATTATAAAATGAGAAATGTTATTATGGATATATTAAGTACAGGTGATACTGCATGGATACTTATGGCGACTATTTTAGTTTTGCTTATGAGTATTCCAGGTATTGCATTTTTTTACGGTGGATTAGCTAAGAAAAAGAATATTTTAAATACTATATTTTTAACTTTTATTGCTTTTTCAATAGCTAGTATAATATGGGTTGTTTTTGGGTATCAAACTGCATTTGGAAGCACTTCATTATATGGATTAATTGGAATTCCAACGAATTTCCTATTTAATGGAGTAGGTATAGATTCTTTAACTGGATCAATTCCTACAATTTTATTTGCAGCTTTCCAATTAACTTTTTGTGGTTTAACTGCAGCTTTAATATCTGGAGCTATTGTTGGAAGGATGAAATTTTCTTCATGGATAATCTTTATAAGTCTATGGATTTGTTTGGTTTATATTCCTATTGCTCATTGGGTATGGGGCGGAGGATGGTTAATGCAAATGGGTGCACTTGACTTTGCAGGAGGAACAGTAGTTCATATTAATTCTGGTGTAAGTGCATTAGCATTAGCTTTAGTTCTTGGAAGAAGAAAAAACAAGTCATTACTACCTCATAATTTAACTTATGCTGTATTAGGAGCAGCATTTTTATGGTTTGGTTGGATGGGCTTTAATGGAGGCTCAGCTCTTGCTGCAAATGGACTTGCAGCTTCAGCTATTTTAGTTTCTTCTGTTGCAGCAGCAGTAGCTTTAATTGTTTGGACATTATTAGATGTTATAAAAGTAGGAAAACCAACTATGCTTGGTGCAATTTCAGGAGCAATTGCAGGACTTGTTGCTATTACTCCAGCTGCAGGTTTTGTTGATGTTACAGGAGCAATTTGTATAGGATTTGTAGCTCCTCTTGTTTCATACTTTGCAATTTACTTCCTTAAAGAAAAACTTGGTTATGATGATGCATTAGATGTATTTGGTATTCATGGAGTTTCAGGAATTTGGGGTGCTATTGCAACAGGTATTTTCGCAGTACCTGCAATAAATGGTGCAGCAGGTTTATTATATGGAAATCCGGATCAAATATTAATCCAAATTATTAGTGTTATAGCTACTGCAGCATATGCATTTATTATAAGCATTATAATAGCTAAATTATTAGATAAAACCATGGGTATTAGAGTAGATGAAAAAACAGAAGTTGAAGGATTAGATACTCATCTTCATGAAGAATCTGGATATAATTTTCAATAAATTAGGAGGTATTTCTAATGAAAAGAATAATAGCTATTATAAGACAAGAAAAATATGAAAGTGTTAAACAAGCTCTTAGGGATATTGGTTGTGATGGCATGACAGTATTAGAAGTTAAAGGTCGTGGAAACCAACTTGGAATTAAAGAGTCTTATAGGGGATCTAATTATTGTATAGATCTTATTCCTAAAACAAGAATAGAAATTGTAATTAAAGAAGAAGATTTAGATGAAGTAATTGAAACAATTACAAATTCTGCAAGAACTGGTGAAATTGGTGATGGAAAAATATTTATTTCTTCAGTTGATG
>JAJDHW010000020.1 GCA_030266405.1 Methanobrevibacter sp. OttesenSCG-928-I08 | reverse complement strand
TCAATCTCACTTTTGAGTTTAGGAACAATGTCTTCTAATTTGCTTATTTCTGCATTTTTCCCGTTTAATTCATTGTTTAATTTTTCGTTTTCTTGTTTTAATTTTTCGAGTTCTTCAGGTGAGCCTTCTTCTATTTTTTTATTAAGATTTTCGAATTGAGATTGTGAACTTTCCTTTTCTTGTGCTATTTCTGTTTCTAAGTTATCAACTCTTACTTTTGCAACTGCTAGTTCTGCTCCATTTTTTGCAAGTGTATCACTTAAATCAGCATTGATATCTAATTGATCGTAATATTTTTTAGTACTTTTTTCAAGAGCATCAGTAAGTTCTCTTTTAGTTTGAGTCAATTCTTGATTTTCTTTTTTGAGATTAGGTATAATTTCATTTGTTAAATGATTGAGTTCTTCAGACTGGTTATTTAATTTTGTTTCTTGTTCTTCAAACTTGCTTTCAAGCTCAGCTATTTTTTCTTCAGACATTTAAAACACCATTTTACTTTATTTAAAAAAATTCTCACGTCATGTATAACTAACATATATTTATTAGTTATCCTTTATAATATTATATGATTTTACATAAGTATATTAATACAATGTTTTTTTAAAAATAGTATTATATTATTAATTTGTTAAGAATAATAAGTAAAAAAATTAATATTGCCAGATAATTTTAAAAAAAAATTAAGAGTTTATAAAAAATTTAAACTCTTCATAAATTTAGATATTTATTTAAATGGTATCAAAGAAGTCAGGTTCTGCTTTATCTAACCATTCATTAACTATTTTGACTGCACAGAAGTTTCCACACATTGTACATGCATCACTATCTTCAGGAGGTCTTGCATCTCTTTTTGCACGAGCGTCTGCTGGACAAATAGCTAATTCATATTGTTGTTCCCAATCAAGTGCTTTACGAGCATCAGCCATTTTCAAGTCACGTTCTCCATTGTGAACTCCTTTAGCCATATCTCCTACATAAGCACCAATTCTAGTTGAAATAACTCCATCTTTAACATCTTGAGGAGAAGGAAGTGCTAAATGTTCTGCTGGTGTAACATAACAAATAAAGTCAGCACCTGCTTTTGCAGAAGCTGCTGCTCCTATTGAAGATACAATGTGGTCATAACCTGGTGCTATATCACATACAATTGGGCCAAGCATATAAAATGGTGCTTGGGAACAAAGTTTTTTCTGTATTGTTACATTTGCTGGAATTTCGTTTAAAGGAATGTGTCCAGGTCCTTCTATCATTGTTTGAACACCTGCTTCACGAGCTCTATCTACTAATTCTCCTAAAATGATCAATTCTTGGACTTGTGCCCTGTCTGTTGAATCAGCAATAGCTCCAGCTCTCATAGCATTTGCAAGGGACATTACAACATCATGTTCCTTAGCTATTTCTAAAATGTAATCATAATTTTTGTATAATGGATTTTCAATTTCGTTTTCAACAATCCATGAGGATATAAATGCTCCTCCACGGGAAACTAATCCTGCTTTTCTACCTTGTCTTTTAAGTCTTGCAAGGGTTTCAATATTTACACTACAATGAATTGCCATAAAGTCAACACCATCTTTTGCTTGTTTTTCAATTGTGTTGAACATTATATCTTCATCCATGTATATTGCAGATCCTTTTTCACGGATAGTTTCAATAGCTGCCTGATAAATTGGAACAGTTCCAACAGGAAGAGGAGACATGTTTAATATTCTTTTTCTAATTTCATTTAAATCTCCACCAATACTTAATTCCATTAAACAATCTGCACCATTATCTATAGCTATTTGTGCTTTTAATTCTTCTTCATCAAAATCAACAATATCTGTAGAAGTACCTATTGTAGCATTTACTTTTGTTCTAAGTCCAGCACCAATACCGCTTGCTTCAATATTTCTATTTACATTTGAAGGAATTACTATTGTTCCTTCAGCTACAGATTTTAATATAAACTCTTCAGAAACGTTTTCTTTTTTGGCAACTGCCTTCATTTCTTCTGTTAAAATCCCTTTTCTTGCATCAGTTAATTGTGTCATATATTCTCCCCAATATTTTTCAAATAAGATTTATCAAACTAAAGTATATTTGATTATAATTTAATTTAAGCTTGATATTTTTAATTAATTCATACTGGTTTATAAATTAAACGGTTTTTATATCAGGCTTATTTTAGAAAAATAAAGTAAATTTTAAAAAATTTGGTGGTTATAATTTTTTAGAATTTATTCACTGTAAAATTCAATCATTCTCTCATATGCTATGTCAAATGATGGTATGTTTGTTTGACATCCTTGAGCTCCAATAATAAATGAGGAAACAGCTGATGCAAATTTAGCAGAATCTTCAATAGATTCTCCATTAATATATCTTGTTAGGAAACCTGCTCTATATGAATCTCCAGCTCCTGTAGGATCCACAGCATCAGATACTACTGCATCAATCTTAATCTTGTCTTCATCAGAATATATTTCGCTACCTTCTTTTCCACATGTTTTAATAACAATTTTTGGTCCTAGTTCTCTTAATCCCTGAATATCGGTTTTCAATGAATCTAATATTCTTCCAATTTCATAATGATTTCCAAATAAAATAGAGGTATTCATTATAACTTCTTTTAATTTTTCAGGAGAATACATTACTAAATCTTGTCCAGGATCAAATGATACTATTTTGTCCTGTTCTTTTGCAGATATTCCACATTTCCAATTAAAATGAGGATCTCCAGTAGCTAAATGAATTACTTCAGATTCATTTATAGCTTTTTCAGGTATTTTTGAGTTTTTAAATTCTTCAGAAGCTCCCCAATAGAAATAACTAATCTGATCTCTATTTTCATCAGTCAATACAAAAGCTGTTGGAGTTGATTTATTATTCACAATAATAAAAGAATCAGTATTTATATTCAACTCATCCATTTTTTTCTTATATCTAGAATTAAGAAATTCATTACCAACTGCAGATATTAATGATGTATTTAATCCGAGTGTAGCTCCAACAATTGCAACATTAGCTGCAGCACCACCATATAGATTTTGCATATTATTTATAGGTGCGGAATTATTAGCTTTAGGAAACTCATTTAGTGTCATTATGTAATCAAATGCAGTATGTCCTACTGCAAGAAGATCTCTTTTGTTTGTCAATCTATCACCACTTTTATAAAATATGAATTTAGCATTATTTAATTTTTTAGTTTTTTTGTAAATCATTTTTTAAAATGATATATTTTTCTATTAATTAATCTTAATTTTCCAAGGACATGGAAAATATTATTCAATTTTTAGGTAGGTTTTAATAGGTGTAAACTTATTATTTTTAATTTTTTCTTGGCCTTCGTTTAATATATAATCAATTACTTCTTTAACATCCTTTTTTTCTTCATTTACAGGGATTAAACTTATGGCATGATTTGTTGCATTTTTTAAAACATCATTTCCATTAAAATAGCTAGCATTTAAAAATGTATATAAATCATTAGAATTTCTAACAATTTTATAAGCATCAAATTGGGATTTAACTTCTTTTTCTATAGTAAATGGAATGTTATATTCTTTTAAAGTATTCCATGCTAATCTTTGTGCAGTACCTTTTACTTTTATGAATTTTAAGTCAGTTAAATCATGTATGTTCATAATATTTTTTTCTGAACTGGATACTAATGTTAAATAATCATAAGCTATTGGAATGAAATCTAAATTCTTTTCAAAAGCAAGTAAAGGATCATCAAGTGCTAAAATATCTACAACTCCTTTTTTTGCAAGTTTATATGCACTTTCATCATCACTACTATAAACTAATATGTTCCATGGAACATTATCACTCATTGATTCTAATAGTGAGGATATGATGTGTCCTCCAGCAATAACTACTGCATCTTCTTTTTCAAGTTGATAATAATATTTTTGATATTCTTCTAATAATTTATATCCATCATTGCTTAATTCGGATCCGGATCCAACAATTTTAACAAGCTGGGTGCCTAATTGTTCTTCTGCTTTTTTAATACGTCTATTTAAAACTGCATGAGATATTCCTAATTCTTTTGCAGATTTTCTTTGAGAATATGTTTGATTTATTGATTTTAAACTTTCAAATAGTTTATTATCATATATCTTACCATTAATTTTTAAATTTACTTCAATTTCGCTTTTAAATTTCATTTTTACTCATGATTATGAATATAATATTTTTAATAAATTTTAAATAACTAAAGATTATATATTAATTATTATTATTAATTTTTATAAATATAGGTTTAGATAAGATGGAACAAATGAAAACTTCTATTAATGCAATTTTGGATAATATTAGGATGGCGGAAGATTATTTGTCTGAAAAAGATATAGATAACTTTTTAGATACAATAATTAATTCTAAAAATGTTTTTGTATATGGAGCAGGAAGATCTGGGCTCGCTGCTAAGGCTTTTGCTATGAGACTAATGCATATAGGAATTAGTGTTTATGTTGTAGGTGAGACAATATCTCCAGCAATTTATGATGATGATTGCATAATAGCTATTTCTGGTTCAGGTGAAACAAGAGCAATTGTTTCTGCTGTTAAAATTGCTAAAGAAAGAGGATCTAAAGTTTTATCTTTAACATCATACCCTGAATCTACTCTTGGAAAATTATCTGATACGTCTATATTAGTTAAAGGAAGAACAAAAGTTGATGAAGATGATGAAAATTATCTTAAAAGACAAATAGATGGGAATTATACTTCTTTAACTCCTCTTGGAACTGCATTTGAATTAACTTCTCTTGTATTTTTAGATGGATTAGTATCTGAACTTATGCAAAGATTAGGAAAAACTGAAAATGATTTAAAAGAAAGACACACAGTTTTAGAATAAATTAAAATTTATTCTATCTGTATTTCCATATGCGTTAAAACGATTCCCTCTTAAAAAACCAATCATTGTCATATTACTTTTTTTAACTACTTCATATCCAGAATATGCTGGTGCAGCATTTGATACTATAATGGGTATTTTCATTCTATTTAATTTAATTACCATGTCGGCAGGCATTCTTCCACTATAAATGATGTAAGATTTTGAAAAATCTATTTTTTCTAAAATTCCTGCACCAATAGCTTTATCTACTGCAACATGACGACTTACATCTTCTTTCAATATAAAAATATCATCACAAACTATTCCTGCAACATGTGTTCCACCAGTGTGTTTCCAAATTCTAGCTTTATCTGTCAATATTTTCATATTTTTAATAAATTCATCGGAATCTACTTTTAAATCAGAATCAATTATATTAATATCTTTTATTTTACTTCTCTGCCCACCACTAGCATCAGAACACAAAATATAATCATTATTGCTTATATTTTCTTTTATTTTTACATTTATTATATTTTCATTAATATCTATTTTATCAATATTATTATAGGATTTAACAATGTTTTCTCCAAATAAATAACCTACTGTAAATTCTTTTAAAGATTCATTAATAGCTGAAAAGTTTCGAGTAATTTCATCGTTTATTATAAGAGTAATTGTTTCATCACAAACAATTTGTTCTTTTACCTCGTTTTTTTTCCCATCTTTAAATTTTATAGCATCAACTTTTTCTGTTAATTTCATGATATTACCTATTTTTATTTTATTTAGAAAATTATTTATATTAAACCTATGATAACTATTGCATATCATAAAAATTATTGTTATAAAATAATTTTAATTATATTTGGCAATCAAGTAAAATAGTATTTAAAATGTTTTTTAAATATATAAACTATTTTAATAGCTAATTTATAATATTTAAGAATTATAATTAATATTTCATACAATATATCGATATGTGGTACTATGAAAAAAAATAAGATTATTGTTATAGGTTTATGTGTTTTATTTATCGCAGGTTTGGGGGTTCATTTTTTCATGACACCCAATAGTAACCAATCTGGAGGGGATATAAATATAACTGATATGGCTAATAGAACAGTAAAAATACCTAGTACAGTTAATACTGTTGTTGCTACAAGCCCTCCAATGACAACTATGGTTTATATGTTAGCTCCTGAAAAATTAAAAGGGGTTAATTTCCAATGGACTGATGAAGAA
The DNA here is from genome assembly GCA_030266405.1 of Methanobrevibacter sp. OttesenSCG-928-I08. Lineage (GTDB taxonomy): Archaea > Methanobacteriota > Methanobacteria > Methanobacteriales > Methanobacteriaceae > JAHKLT01. Next base: position 9,381 of record JAJDHW010000020.1, on the reverse strand, counting down.
ATTAAATATGTGCCTAATCAATATAGGAATCTTCCAGTTATTGGTGGATGGTTTGGAAGTCAAGATGGAAATTATGAAGAATTCATAGCTTCTGAGCCAGATATTGTAATTGAAGCTATTGATGAAGGAATGGGTGTTAATATAGATACAGTTAATGAAAGACAAGATAAATTTGGATCAATACCAGTAGTTACGGTAATTGATAGTACAAATGTATCTAATTTAGAACCATCTATAACATTTATGGGTAAAATATTAAATGCTGATGATAAGGCCCAAGAATTAAATGATTTTAATAATAAATACTTAAATCAAGTTAAAGAAGTAACTAGTAGCTTATCCAGCGATGAAAAGAAAAGAGTGTATTATGCAGAAAGTGTAGATGGGCTTGAAACAGATCCTAGTGGATCATCACATTCTCAACTTATTACTTTATGTGGAGGGGTAAATGTAGCTGATGGTGCAATTTCAAATGGCACAAGTACTGTACAAGTATCTATGGAACAAGTTATGGGATGGAATCCTGAAGTTATAATCACAACTAATGAAGAATTTTATAATAAGATTTACACGGATTCTAATTGGGCAAATATAGATGCTGTAAAAAATAAAGAAGTTTATTTATCCCCACAATCACCATTTAAATGGTTTGATAGACCGCCTGGTGCAAATGTCATTATTGGTGTGCCATGGACAGCAAAAGTATTATATCCTGATAAATATGCGGATTTAGATTTAATAAAAACTACTCAGGATTTTTATAGTAATTTTTATCATTATGATTTATCAGATGATGAAGCTAAAGATATATTAATTGGTTCTGGAATTAAAGAAAAGAATTTATAGGAAGATTCGATGAAAAATAAAGAAGTTTATAAAATACCTGTTATAATTTTTCTTCCAATAATTCTATTTTTTGTTTCATTTTTAATAGGTAGATATCCCATATCTCCTGTTGAAGTTGTTATGACACTTTTAAGTCCAATATTTCCAGAATTTACTATATCTTCTACAATAACTTCTATTGTATTTGATATTAGGCTTCCAAGAATAATTGCAGCTATTTTAGTAGGAGCTAGTTTATCTATAGCTGGTGCAGCATTTCAAGGAATATTTAGAAATCCTTTAGTATCTCCTGATTTACTTGGAGTTTCAAATGGGGCAGGTTTTGGAGCCTCTCTAGCTATTTTAGCTAGTTCATCAAATGTCATAATTCAGATTTTAGCTTTTGTATTTGGAATTATTTCAGTATCAATTACTTATTTAATTTCTAAAAGCTACAAATCTGGAGGAATTCTTGTTTTAGTTTTATCTGGTGTAGCTATTTCTGCATTTTTCTATGCTTTAATATCTGGAGCTAAATTTATTGCAGATCCTTATGATAAATTACCTCAAATAACTTATTGGTTAATGGGGAGCTTATCATCTGTAACATTAGAAAAAATTTTAATGATAATGATTCCTATTGCTATTGGGATTGGAATACTCTTATTTTTAAGATGGCATTTAAATATTTTATCAATGGGAGATGAAGAAGCTCAATCTTTAGGAATTCATCCAGAAAAATTTAGATTAATTACTATTTTGGCATCTACATTAGTAACATCTGCAGCAGTTTCAATAAGTGGAATAATTGGATGGGTTGGTTTAGTTGTTCCACATATTACTCGTATGATTGTAGGCCCAGATAATAGGATATTACTTCCTGCATCTTTAAGTGTAGGTGCAAGTTTTTTACTTTTAATGGATAATCTTTCAAGAACTCTCAATGCAATTGAAATACCTCTTGGGATTTTAACAGCTATTATAGGAGTTCCAATATTTTTATTATTACTTAGAAAAGGCTATTCTGAATGGTCTTAAGGTGAAATTATGAATAAATTAATTGAAGCAAAAAATATTTCATTTTCATATCAATATGGTGAAAGTATTTTTGAAAATGTAAACTTTAATATTGAAAAAGGCGAAGTCCTCTGTATTTTAGGACCAAACGGAACTGGTAAAACAACTTTAATCAAATGTTTAAATGGATTAAACAATGTATCCAATGGTGAAATAAATATAAAAGGAAAAAGCATTAAACAATATTCCTTTAAAGAAATATCAAAAATAATAGGATATATTCCTCAACAACACACTCCTACTTTTCCTTTTAATGTGTTTGATGTTGTTTTGATGGGGAGATCTCCTTATATTAACTTAACAGAATCTCCAAAAGAAGAAGATATAAAAATTACTGAAAAAGCATTAAAAACCCTTGGGATTTATAATATGAAAGACAAGGAATATACTAATTTAAGTGGTGGAGAGAGACAATTAGTATTCCTTGCAAGAGTAATGGCTCAAGGAACTGAAGTATTAATTTTAGATGAACCTACTTCTCATTTGGATTTTGGAAATCAAATTAGATTTTTAGAAATTATAGAAAAATTAGCTAAATCTGGTTTAGCTGTTATCATGTCATCTCATTTTCCGGATCATGCTTTTTCAAGCTCAACTAAAGTAGCTATTATGAAAAACAAATCATTTATAGATTTTGGAAAGCCAAATGACGTTGTAACAGAAGAAAACTTAAAAAAAGCTTATAATATTGACATTAAATTATTAGAATTAGATAATAGAAAAGTTTGTGTACCTATAAAACACATATAGATTAATGGAGTTAAAAATATGGATGAATATTTAGAACAATTAGAAATAGCTCGTGAATTTCATGGTGAAGTTTGTGGGGGAATAGCTATTGGAACAAAATTAGCTATGTATGGTCTTAAATTGATGAACATGGAATTGAATACAAGACACAAAAATCTTATAGTATTTTTAGAAATTGATAGATGTATGGCTGATGCGATTCAATCTGTTACTCGTGCTACAATGGGTAAACGTACTTTAAGACAAACATATTATGGAAAATTTGCAGCTACTTTTTATAATATGGATACTGATGAAGCTATAAGAGTTTCTGATGCTGATGCAAATAAAAAAGATAAAAAACAAGAAACAAAAGAAGAAATGATTGAAAGATTCAAAATAACTCCGCCTGAAGAACTTTTTAAGGTTGAAAAGGTTAAAGTAAAATTAAATGAAGGTCAAGTTCCTGGAAAACCACATACTTCAACTTTTTGTTCTGTTTGCGGTGAAAAAGTCACTGATGGAATGCATAAAGTTCGTAGTGGAAAACCTATATGTATATCCTGTGCAGAAGGGTCTTACTATGAATTAATCGAATAATAATTATTTATTTTTAAAAAAGAAAAATAATAAGTAATTTTTCAATTACTTATTTTAAAATTTTTATATTGGAATTTCACTATTTGGGACATTATATGTAAATATAAATCTAAAAGTTCTATCTTTATCATACAATGATCCACTTGTTCCTTCAATAATATTTTCAGTTTTATTATAACATTCCTTATCAAAAGTTAAAATACCTACTCCATTTGTAATTGTAATTTCTTTTTCACATTCTAAATCAGTATTATAATTTAAAGTAAAATATGTTTTAAATTCAGGAAGTAATGTAGCTATTTCTTCATTATTAAAGAAAGTAACTTGATATGTCCCAGCTTCTATTAAACTAATTTCAAATGTAATTAAAGTAGTATTAATACGTGGACAAATTGTACCTGCACCTCTAGTTCCATTTTCTCCCCAAATAACATATTTATTTTCTCCGTACCAATTAGCACCTAAAAACAATCTTAAAGTATTATTTGTTGCACCAGGGCCATAAATTCCTGCAGGATTTGCACTAACTTCTCCAAGAACAATTAATCCAGGGCCTTTAGCATTGTTATAAATAGCATTATTTTCTACTACAGGTTGAGTAGCACCTACACTATAATTATAATTTGCTGCAAATACTATTCCTTCAAGTGTTGAATTACTAATTAAATTTCCAATGAGTCTAATTCCAGTACTATTTTTAGATTCAATAAAAATACCAATATAATTATTAACAATATTATTACCATATATTTCAACATTTTCTGCAGAATTTTTCATGTAAATACCGTATCCAAGAGGGCCTTCAACCATTTCCATGGTAATTAAACCAATATTACCAATAATATCGTTATTTTTTACTAATGTATTAGAAACACCATTGTCATAAAAGATTCCATAATTATTTTTAGTTAAAGTATTTTGATTAATAATTAAATTTTCTGAATTTTCAAGATTTATTCCTGAGTAAAATAAATTTATATAATTATTTAAAATGGTAATATTTGTACTATTTTTTATTTTAATTCCATTACCTGGTAATATTTCCCTACCTTTCATGAAATCTTCGATTTTTGATTCATCTAATCTGTTTCTAATGGTATTTCCATTTATTTCAACATTTTCACTATTTTCAACTATAATTCCACTTGCATTATAAGTATTTAAAATGAAAAAACCTATTAATGTATTAGATGATTTAATATTGAAAATTTCTTGGTTTAAATTTCCATTTAATTCAGTTTTTTCTATTCCATATAATTTTAAAGGTTTATTAATAGTTAAAGAAATATTATCATAGATTTCTCCATCAAAAATTAAAATAGATTTATCAGGAGCATTATTTATAATATTTTGAATTTCTGAATTTTTTAGAGTATTTGAAATAACAATTTTATCTAAAACTGTTAATTTATTTTCAGTAATATCTCCATTATATAATGAGGTTCCTAAAAATTCGGATTTTACATCATATATGCCTGGATTTAATCTTATTGTTATTTTTGCTTTTCCAAAATCATCTGTAGTTTTAATATAGTCTACTCCATTGATTGTAATAACAATATTTTGATTAACTATATTATTCCCTTCATTATCTGTGAATGAAACAATAAATTGATTATTTTCTCCAAATGTTTGAGTTAAGTCAATACCTTCTAATTTAGTTGAAATTTTATTTTCAATATTTTCATTTACTACAATTGTATTTTCTAAATTAGATGGATTATAATAACTATTTCCTAGATAATTTACTGAAAAATCATATTCTCCAGGATTTAATCTTATTATTAATTTAGCTATTCCTGAACTATCAGTTGTACGTTTATATTCGACATTATTAACTTTTATTACAATATTTTGATTTATAAGAGCATTTGATTTTTCATCTGTTAATTTAAGAGTCAGAGCTTTATTTTCTCCAAATTTTTGTTTTTCATTTCCAAAATCAATATTAACATCTAATTTTCCGTTTGATTCATTAATAATTAGTTTATTACTGCTCATACAGGAATCATATAAATCATTTCCATTATAAATTGAAGATACTGTATAATTTCCTGGATTTAATCTAATAGCTATTTTCGCTAATCCATTTTCATCAGTTGTTTTAAAATAATTTATACCATTAATTATAATTTGAACACTTTGACTAACTAGTGGTTGTCCTATATTTGTTGTAAGTACAACGTTGTAGTCTTTATTTTCTCCAAATATTTGTTTTAAATCATTTCCTTCTAAAGTAGTTACAATTCTAATTTTTCCAACGTCATTTACATGAATATTATTGGTAGTTAATGAACTTAAATAATTATTATCTCCTAAAAATTCACCTTTTACAGTATAAGTTCCTGGATTTAATCTTATTGTTATTTTTACTTCACCATCACTGCTTGTTACTCTTTCATAAGGTTTTCCATTAATTGTAATAATTACATTTTTATTACTTAATGGATTATCATCAATATCTACTAAAACAAATACAAATTCTTTATTATCTCCAAAATTCTGGATAAAATCATTTCCTTTTAATGTAGTTTCAGTTTTATTAATAGGACTTTCAGTAATTCTTATTATATTTGTTAATGTACTTGGATAATAATCATTATCTCCTTTAAAAGAAGCAACAATTGAATAAGTACCAAACATTAAAGCTATTTTTAAACTAGCTTTTCCATTTTCTGTGATCTTTTTATAAGTTCTACCATTTACTTCAAAAATTATTTCTTTATTTGAAATATAATTTCCTTTAAAATCAGTTAATGTTACAGTATAATAATTATCTTCACCATATATTAAATTTAAATCATTACCATTTAAAATAGTTCCAGAACTATTTGGTATGTCACTATCATTGATTTTTAAAAACCCAACTAGTCTATCTGCATATTCTGGAGGATAAGCTATAGGCCCATTTCCAGGACTAATAGCAGTTAAATTATTCTCTGTTGGTAAAAAATCAGCATCTCTAAAGTCAACTATTGCAGTACCATTTACTACTCTTATAATTTTATATGTGTCTGTACTTGTAGGTGATGGATTTGTATTTACTTTATTTAAGAAAACAGTCACATCAACAGAACTTAAGTAATTAGCTATTTTACTATCATTTTTTCTAATAAATGAAACATCATAAACTCCTTTTTCTATTTGTGTTATTTTAAGAATCAAATCTCTGGCATGATTTCCAATTAAAACACCTGTTTCATAATAAGTTCCAGGACAAAATTGTTCATTTGAATAATAATTACTCCATACAAAAACAGTTCCTGAGTGACCATTATCATTTTTATATATAACTCTTGTAATGTGTGATAGGAAAACATTATTATCAATTATTTGAGTGTATTGATCTTTGAGTATTTGGGTATTAATGCTATTGTATATTCCATATTCTCCATTACTTAAAAAATAATTACCTATAATCTTCATATTAGTAATTTGGGAGTTAACATAAATTCCAGCACCAGCATCAGCTCTTCTATAATCTTCATCATTTCTATTTTCAATGATTCTATTGTTTAAGACTACAGCATTAACTGAAGAATTAAAATATATTCCAGTCTGATTATTTGCATATATTGTATTATTATAGATATAAGAATCTGAGACTCCAGACCCAATATTTATTCCACTAATCTTATTTTTTTCAATATTATTATTCATTATTTGAGTATTATTTGACCTTTCAACTAAAATTCCATTTTTTGACCCAGTTATATAGCTATTTTTTATCAATGTATTAGTAGTTCCAAAAACATATATTCCTGGTCCATTAGTTGTTTTAACACTACAATTATCAATTGTTACATTAGCATTATCTTTTATGTAAATACTATATGGATTAACACTATCTTTTTTTGATTGTGTATTAGTTAATGTAAAACCTAAAAGTACAGAACCAGAAGCTCCTTCTCCAAAGTAAAATATCCCAACTCCATTAGATCCATCGGTATTTGAAGGACAAGTAGACATAGTTGTTCCAACTTCACTTATTATATTTAATGGTTTGTTTATTACAAAATGGCAATGTTCATACTCTGTACCAGTTATTAAAATAGTATCTCCAGAATTTGCCCTATCAATAGCATCTTGTATTGTAGGATTATTCATCTGGTTTTTTGCAGAACCATCAACAGTGATTATCGAATTTTCACTAGTTAATTCAAAAATAGTTTCATTATTAATCTCTGTAGCCATAGTTGGATTTAAAAAAAAACTAAAAGCTAAAACAAGAGATATTAATATAATTAATTTTTTATACATTTCAAACCTCTCTTATAATTTTTTAATAAACATATTATTCTTAATTCAAATAATATGGTTATTATTTTTTAAAAAAAGAAAAAATAAAACTTCTATTTAAAATAGAAGCTTTTTTAAATAATTAATCCCATGTTACTTTGATTATAGTTCCACCAGTACTTGCAGCATGTGTAAATGTACCATCAAATATAGTAGCAACAGAATAGGTACCAGGATTTAAATTAATAGTTAAATATGCAATACCATTTTCATCTACATTTTTATAATATGGAACACTATTAACAGCTATTTGAACTGTCACATCTCTTAAAGGATTTCCAAGTGCATCAAGTATTTGAACAGCATATTGTTGTCCTTTTGCAGTGAAAACAGTAGTGTTACTAATTAATCTAGTATTACCTGTGATGACATTAACTTCGAAGACTTTAGTAATCGGATTTGCAGTTTCTTTTCCATTATATTTAGCAGTAATATTATACACGTTAGTATTGAGGTTAATATTCATTTTTGCAATACCATTTTCATCAGTAGTTCTATTATACCATTTTCCATTAATTAAAAATTGAACTTGTTCTCCTGCAAGAATTTTACCGTATTCGTCAGTTAAAAGAACATCAAAAGTATCGCCAACTCGAGATATAACTTCTGTTTTTAAAGCAGATAAACTAGTATCTACAACTTCAGGAACAACAACTACGCCGTCTTCATTATCCCATAGTTTATCATGGAATGAGAATAATTTAATTCCACCAGTTAAAGTATTATTGGTCACAGCTAAAGTATCCATAACTTGTAATGGGCCACCTAAACTTACAACAGATACTGCTGTAATAGAAAATGGATTTGCACCACCATATGCATTAAATTCATTATCAGTTATATAAACTGCACCAATATCAGTAGGAGCTCCATGGGCTGTATTTCCTTGTTCTAAATAAATAGCAACATTTCCTTCTAATAAATCAAATTTATTATCTGTTATTACGCTATAAGTAGATGATTTTCTAAGATCAAGGGAAGTTTGATTATTTGCACGGAAATAATTATTTACTACAGTAATATTTACTAATCCTCCACCAAAGTAGACTCCATAAATATTTTCTAAAAATTGATTTCCAGAAACAAACACATTACTTGCACTTGAAGCAACTGATAAACCATCTAAAACAGCACCATTAAAAGTATTATTTATAATATTAATTCCATTTCCACCCATAACATTTATGGACTTTGTTCCTTCTTCTAAATTTGAACCAATGGTACTTGCGTTATGATTTCCAGTAAAATAGCTATTAGAAACAGTCATGTTTCCAACACTTCTTTGTAAACGGATTGGGTTTCCACCATCAATAAATGAACAACTATCAATTACAGTATCTTTTCCATTAGTTATGAAAATTGATCTACCATTACCTATAATATCAGTATAGGTAATAACAAAAGTCATATTATAAAATGAAGTTCCAGCAATAGATTCATTTCCAGCAGAAACAGTGAAAATAGTTGCATCTTTCACGTTTTTACTATTTAAAACAGTATTTCCAACACCATCACCAACAAATATTAATTTTTTATTAACATTTAATGAAACATTTTCATAATTTCCAGCTTCAAATTTAATAGTATCTCCAGCAAATGCATTATTAATAGTACTTTGAATCTCATCATTTGTGTATGTACTATTAACTATGTGAGTATTTGTACTAGCTAATGTAATTACACCACTATCATCTATATTATAATCATAAAGATTAATATCTTTTTCTATTGTATTACTAAATTCTTCAGCTGATACACCTGAAAAAGATGCCGCTAGAATGAATATTACTAATACAGATAAAAGGACTTTTTTCATATTCATTTTTTTCCTCCTAGGATAATTTCAAAAAA
>JAJDHW010000002.1 GCA_030266405.1 Methanobrevibacter sp. OttesenSCG-928-I08 | reverse complement strand
TCTTCTATTAAAAGATTATTTATTATTATTTTTTTATTTTAAAATATAATTACATTTATTAATCGTGAAAAGGAGAACGATAAGATGGTTAAAGAAGAAATGAGTTTAAAAGTTGCAGAAGCCGTATCACAAGGAGATATTGGTCAAGGAATTGCAAGACTTGATCCTAATATTATGAGTGAATTAGGCTTACAAGACAGAGATTTAATAGAAATTGAAGGCAGTAAGAAGACAGTAGCAACCGTATTACCTTCTCAAGCAGACATAGGTCTAGAAGTTATAAGAATTGATGGATTAATTCGTAAAAACTCTAGTGCATCTATCGGACAAGAAGTTATAATACGAAAAGCCAATGCAGTCGATGCTAAAAAAGTAGTACTTGCACCAACAGAACATAATATTCATGTTCAAGGTGATATCCATGGTTTATTCGCAGGAAAAGTCATGGTACAAGGAGACATCATTGGTTCTGGAATTAAATCCCCTCAAGGATTACAACCAGGAATGACAGGACGAAGTATTGATAACATATTTAATAATATGTTTGATTTATCACCTATGAAAGAAATAAGATTTGCAGTTGTATCAACTAACCCTGGAGGAATTGTTAGAATTGGGCCAGGAACACAAGTAGAATTACATGAAGCTCCTGTTGATGTTTCTAAAATAGAAGGAGTAAGTAATTTAGTAAATGTTAGCTATGAAGATATTGGTGGTCTTAAAGAAGAAGTTAAAAAAGTCAGAGAAATGATTGAAATACCTCTTAAAAGACCAGAATTATTTGATAAATTAGGAATAGCTGCACCAAAAGGTGTTTTGATGCATGGACCTCCAGGTACTGGTAAAACATTACTTGCAAAAGCAGTAGCAAGTGAAAGTGATGCTCACTTTATATTAATTAATGGTCCTGAAATCATGAGTAAATATGTAGGTGGATCTGAAGAAAACTTAAGAGAATTCTTTGAAGAAGCTGAAGCAAATGCTCCATCTATTATTTTTATAGATGAATTAGATGCAATAGCTCCTAAAAGAGAAGAAACTCAAGGTGAAGTTGAAAGAAGAACAGTTGCACAACTTTTAACTTTAATGGATGGACTTAAATCAAGAGGACAAGTAGTTGTTATTGGTGCAACTAATAGACCTGACTCTTTAGATCAAGCACTTAGAAGACCAGGAAGATTTGATCGTGAAATCGAAATTGGTGTTCCAGATAAAGAAGAGAGAAAAGAAGTACTTGAAATTCACACAAGAAGTATGCCAATATCAGATGATGTGGATTTGAAAAAAATAGCAGACGCTACTCATGGATTTGTAGGTGCAGATTTAGAAGCACTATGTAGAGAAGCAGCAATGCGAGTTGTTAGAAGAATCATACCAGATATTAAAAGTGATGAAGAAATACCAGAAGAAGTGCTTAAAAAAGTAATTGTTACTAAAAAAGACTTTAAAGAAGCATTAAAAGAAATTCAACCTTCTGCTTTAAGAGAAGTTCTTGTACAAATTCCTGATGTTAAATGGGATGATGTTGGAGGACTTGGAGATGTTAAACAAGAATTACAAGAAGCAGTAGAATGGCCATTAAAACATCCAGAAAGCTTTGTTAAACTTGGTATAAGACCTCCTAAAGGTGTTCTATTATACGGAATTCCAGGTACTGGTAAAACATTACTTGCAAAAGCAGTAGCAAGTGAAAGTGAAGCTAACTTCATATCAGTTAAAGGACCAGAATTATTATCCAAATGGGTAGGGGATTCTGAGAAAGGAATAAGAGAAGTATTTAGAAAAGCAAAACAAACAGCTCCAACTGTAATTTTCTTCGATGAAATTGATTCAATAGCTAGTACCCGTAGTGGTGCAGACGGAGATAGTGGAGTAACTAAAAGAGTAGTTAATCAACTTCTAACAGAAATGGATGGAATGGAAGAACTTGAAGATGTAGCTATAATAGCTGCAACTAATAGACCAGATATTCTTGATGCAGGACTTATGAGACCTGGAAGATTTGATAGACACATTAAAGTTGAAACTCCAAATCAAGAAGGAAGAGAATCTATCTTTAAAGTACATACTAAAAATATGCCTATTACAAAAGATGTAGATCTTGAAAAATTAGCTAAAAAAACAGATGGATATGTTGGTGCAGACATTGAAGCAGTATGTCGTGAAGCAGCAATGCTTGCTTTAAGAGATAATATAGACGTTGATAAAGTAGAAATGAAATACTTCAAAGAAGCTATGGAAAAAATAAAACCAACAAAAGATGAAGAAATGGTTCAATATTCATAAGATAGCTATTAACTATCTTATAAGATAATTTTAAAATGAGATAAATTTAAATCTCATTTTCTTTTTTTTATTTAATATTTCTCATAATGAACTCTAGTTTCATCATATTTATCTAAAAATTTATTTTCTAAACCTTCTGCAGGATAACCAATACTTATAATATTAAAAGGTCTGATATTTTCACCTAATTGAAACAAATCAGATAAGTAATCCATTCTATCTTGTTTAGGTGCAGTACCGATCCAAACAGCACCAAGTCCTAAGTTACTAGCTTCAAGTAATAAATTTGTAGCAGCTGCAGACATATCTTGTTGCCATACAAGAGGATAATGAACTCTATCCATATTTGCAAGAAGTACAATAGCTAAACTTGCACCACTAAGTAATTTAGCATTAGGACTCATCTGGCTTAATTTTTGTATTGTGTCTTTATCTTTTACAACAATAAATTCCCATGGTTCACTACCAAGCCTAGATCCCGGAGCTTGCATAGCAGCTCTAAGCATTTTATCTATTTTTTCATCTTCAATTTCTTTAGAACTATATTTTCTAATACTTCTTCTTTTGTTTATTGCATCCATAATAATCAACTAAAAAAAATTATTTTTAAATAAAACTATTGTGTTATAGTCATTAATATTTTTATGTTATGTTAAACTGTTTGTTTAGATTTAAAAAATTCATTAATATTAATTTATAATAATAAAAAATATGAATAATCATAATGAATTCATATGAGTGAGTTCACTATATTTTGGTGAGTTCACAAATTTTTTGTGTGTTCATTTAAAAATTAATCTAATTTTTTATTCCGAAATTTTTAATTCTTTTGCCTTTTTATATAATTTATTTAAAATCTCGACTAGCTGCATTATAACAAACATCAAAATAGTTTTCATATTGTTTAAAAGTGAATGTTTGGCCCTTATTAATCATATTTAATGAAAATTATAAACACAAACAATCCCTAATATGCCATTCTTCAATAGCTAAACTACCTTCAATTTCAGCTAATACTACAGCAGATCTTAAAGTTTCAATAGCTGATCTTAAATCACTTTCACGATAACAATAGCTAGCTAAACTATAAATTATTTCATCACTAATAGTTCCATGGATTAGGCCTTTTTCACAGCGTTTTTTTAAAATATTGTATATTTCTTCTTTTGTGTAATCTGGAAATTTTATTTCATTTGATAAAAAGAAATTTTTAACTCTTCTATCAAGTAAAGAGATTAATTCTGGTCTTGATATAATAGCTATTATACTGATTTTTACAAAGAATGATTCACCACTTCTAAGTAATTCATACATCATCTTATTGATAATATGTATATTGTGAATATTGTCTATATCATCTAAGCATATTACAAGAGTTACATTATTTTTCACACAATAATCAATTATCCGTGAATATAACTCTTCTTTTTGCATTTTATAATTAATTTTATTTCCATATAATGAAATAGCTATTCTTTTATAGATTTCTTTTTCAATATCATTAATTCGGCAATTTACATAAACGGTTTTAATTTTTTGTGTGTTTTCGTTGATTGTTTGAAATACTTTTCTAATAGCTGTTGTTTTTCCAGATGATTGTTTACCAAGAATTATCTTATTTTGAGGTTTATTATTAGTTAATCCAGGTTTTATAGCTCTTATAATTTCAGCTATTTGGCTGTTTCTATATTCAAAAGTTTCTGGTATGTATAATGTTGTATCAAATACTTCTTCCCTTTTAAATAGTGTTGTTAATGTTTCCTCCATTAATATTTTCTTTAAATTAATCATAGTTTTTTATTTAAAAAAATTGTTATAAAATCAAAATGTTGAAGAGCATATGAAAATAAATTTTTTTAAAAAAAATAAATAACATTTAAGCTTAAATAAATTCTATTATTAATTATAAAATTTTTAGATTTATAAAAACAAATATTTGAAGTGATCTATATGGATGAACATATTATCGAAGCTCTTGGAAAAGCTAAAATTAAAATTCAAAATGGAAAAATTGTTGAAATTGAAGATCCTGAAATAGATTATTGTCCTTTATTTCATAAATATAGAAATATTGAAAAATTAGATAAAGACACTATAAAAGAAAATATTGATTTTAGAATAGCTGATTTTGGAATGTGTATGCCAAATAGAGAACTTAGAATGAAAGATTTTTTATCATTTGGAATTTCTGAAACAATATCTACACTATTAGATGATAATGTAATAGATTCTGCAGTTATTGTATGTGAAGGCTGTGGAACAGTGATTATGACTGAAGGAGAATTAGTTCAAGGTATTGGTGGAAGAGTTTCTGGTTTAGTTAAAACCACCCCTATTCCTGAGATAATAGCTAAAATAGGAAAAGAAAATATTGTTAATCCTAATACAGCTGAAATTGATCAAATAGGTGGAATTGAATTAGCTATTAAAAAAGGTTTTAAAAATATTGCAGTTACAATAGCTTATAGTAAAGATTGTAATGAAATAAACAAGTTAAAAGAAGAAAATCCTGATGTAAACATTTACACTTTTGTTGTACATACTACAGGATTAAGCAAAGAAGATGCTGAAATTTTATTTAATAACAGTGATGTTATAACTTCTTGTGCTTCAAAATATATGAGAGAAATTGGAGATAAAAACAGTTTAAAAATAGTAGGTCAATCTATTCCAATTTATGCTCGAACAGAAAAAGGAAAAGAATTTTTAGAGTTAAGATTAGCTAAGATTGGTGGAGAAAAACCTAAAAAAGAAAATCCTAAAATTCCAGATCCTTTAATCTAGAACATTAGCTACTGCTTTAATAATACAACTTTGAGTAATTAATCCAATTAAATTTCCATTTTCTAAAACAGGAATTCTTTGAAATCCTGTTTCTGCCATTATTTTAGAAATATCTTTAATATTAGTATCTTTAGTAACTGTAATTAATTTTTTTGTCATTAAATCTTCAACTTTTAAACCAGATGCTTCACTTCCAGCTAAAAGTACATCCCTATGAGTAATAAGTCCTACTAATTTTTCACCATCAACAATAGGAACAGCACCTATGTTTGATCTTATCATTTTTAATTTTGCAGCAGCTACTAAATCTTGAGGGTTAGATACAATAACATCCTTTAACATTATATCTTGAGCTGTTAATTTTTCAATCATGTATATTAATATATTTATCCATAATATTAAATTAGAGGGATACAAATTGACTCAAAAAAGTGAAGCTATAAAAGGCAATATAACCGAAGAAATGAAAATTGTTGCTAAAGATGAAAATATTTCTGTCGATAAAATAAGAAGCAGAATAGCTGAAGGAAAAATAGTTATTCCTAAAAATATTAATAGAAATACAAAACCTGTAGGAATTGGTCAAGGTTTAACAACTAAAATTAATGCAAATATCGGTTCATCAAGTAAAATAGATGATATTGATTTAGAAGTAGATAAAGCAAAATTAGCTGTTGAATATGGTGCAGATGCTATAATGGATTTAAGTACCGGCTCTGACCTTAAAAATTTTAGAGAAAAAATAAAAAATTCAGTTAATGTTCCAATAGGAACTGTTCCTATTTATGAAGTTGGAGTAAATACCCTTAAAAAAGGAAAAGAAATTGTAGATATGGATTCTGATGATTTCTTTAAAGTAATTGAATCACAAGCAAAAGAAGGTATTGATTTTATGACCTTACATTGTGGAATTACTAAAGATTTAGTTGAAAAATTACAAATAGCTAAAAGAAAAATGGGTATTGTAAGTAGAGGAGGAACATTTTTAGCTTCATGGATTTTAAATAATAATGAGGAAAATCCCCTTTATGAAAATTATGATTATTTATTAGAATTAGCTTATGAATATGACATTACATTAAGTTTAGGTGATGGTTTAAGACCAGGATGTCTTGAAGATGCATCAGATATTTCTCAAATACAAGAACTTGTTACACTTGGAACTTTAGTTAAAAGATCACAAGATGCTAATGTTCAGGTAATGGTAGAAGGTCCAGGACATGTTCCTTTAAACCAAGTAAAATCTAATATGGAAATTGAAAAAACAATCTGTCATGGTGCTCCTTTTTATGTTTTAGGACCTATTGTAACAGATATTGCTCCTGGATATGATCATATAACATCAGCAATTGGTGGTGCAATAGCTGCAAGTTCTGGTGCTGATTTTTTATGTTATGTTACACCTGCTGAGCATTTATCCCTACCTTCACTTGAAGATGTTAAAGAAGGAGTTATTGCATCAAAAATAGCTGCACAAGCTGCTGATGTTGCATGTGGTCTAGATTCTGCATGGGCAAAAGAAAAAGAAATGGGGAAAGCTAGGCGAAATTTTGATTGGGACAGTCAATTTGATATAGCTTTAGATAAATCAAAACCTAGAAGCTATAGGAATAAATGTGAATTAGATGATGAAGAAATGTGTGCAATGTGTGGAGAATATTGTGCTGTTAAAATAGCTAAAGATAAATTTTAATATATTCATACTCACTAATTTAAATTTAAATCAATCCATAAAGCAAAAATTTCAATATAAAAAGTAAATTACTTTAATTAAAAAATACATATAGTATTAATACAAATAATGGAGGCCAAATAAATGAAACTAGAACATGTTGACGGTGAAAACAAAGGTGATGTTGTACTTTTTGCATTAAGCACATGCCAATGGTGTAAAAAAACTAGAATGTTACTTGAAGAGCTTAACGTTGAATATAACTACGTATACGTTGATTTAACACAAGGTGACGAAAGAGATGAAGTTGTTTCAGAACTAGAAAAATGGAATAAAGATTTATCTTTCCCAACAATTGTCATAAATAACGACAAAGTAATTATAGGCTTCGATGAAGACCAAATTAAAGAAATATTTGGATAAATCCCAGGGGATTTAAATGGGAGAAAAATACGATAACCTAAAA
Organism: Methanobrevibacter sp. OttesenSCG-928-I08; assembly: GCA_030266405.1. Classification (GTDB taxonomy): domain Archaea; phylum Methanobacteriota; class Methanobacteria; order Methanobacteriales; family Methanobacteriaceae; genus JAHKLT01. The sequence continues at coordinate 34,427 of JAJDHW010000002.1, read as the reverse complement.
GCTGAAGCTGAAAGTGGAGGATATTATCTTAATCCTGATGTTGAATTTGTTGAAAATCTTATTGATAGTATAGAAATTAACAAAGAACGTTATGGATATGGAGCTTGTCCTTGCAGACTTGCATCAGGAGATAAGGAAAAAGATATTGACTTGATTTGTCCATGTGATTATAGAGATGCAGATTTAAATGATTATGGTTGTTGTTTCTGTGCACTATATGTTACTAAAGATGTAGTAGAAGGTAAACGTAAATTAAAATCAATTCCTGATCGTAGAATACGCGAACTTAAAAAAAATAAAGAATCAGAAGAAAATATATCTTTAAAAAATTTAAAATATCCAATATATAGGTGTAAAGTTTGCGGATATCTTTGTGCAAGAGAAAATCCCCCAGAAATCTGCCCAATATGTAAAGCAGATAAAGATCGTTTTGAAAAATTACTTTAAAAAGGAAAACAATGAATTACCAAGAATTAGTAAATGTATATATAGATTTAGACAACACAACCAAAAGACTTGAAAAAACAGAAATTATAGCTAATTTTTTTAAAAGAATTGGTGATGATGAATCAATATCCAATATATGTTTACTGATTCTTGGAAGTATTTTTCCTGCTTGGAGTGATAAAGAAATAGGAATTGGAGATAAATTACTCACACAAGCAGTAGCTAAAGTTGTAGGAGTACCTCCAAGTGAAGTTGAAGATAATATCCGTGATGAAGGAGATATTGGTCTTGCTTGTGAGAAATTATTCTCTAATAAAAAACAAACTACTTTTTTCTCAAAAACATTAACAATAGACTTTGTATTTAATAGTTTACAAAGATTAGCTGAAATTTCAGGTAATAGATCTACTAATAAGAAAATTTCAATAATTACAGAACTATTATCATTATCATCAGCTAGTGAAGCAAAATATATTTCACGTACAATCATTGAAGAGCTTAGAATTGGTGTAGGTGAAGGTATTGTAAGAGATGCAATTTCACAGGCATTTGGAATTGATAAAAAAGTTACAGAACGAGCTCACATGTTAACTAATGATTTAGGATTAGTTGCAGATGTAGCAAGAAGTGAAGGTGAAAGTGGGCTTAAAAAACTTACATTAACACCTGGAAAACCTGTAAAACCAATGCTTGCACAATTATCTAAAGGTATAAAAGAATCTATTAGTGAAATGGGTGAAGCTCTTTGTGAAACAAAATATGATGGAATTCGTCTTCAAATTCATAGAAAAAAAGATGAAATAAACATATTTACCCGTCGTCTTGAAAATATTACAGCTGCAATGCCTGAAATTGTTAAATTAATTGATGAATCCTTACCACATTTTGATTTTATTGTTGAAGGAGAAGTAATAGCTACAAAAGATGGAAAACCTCTTTCTTTCCAAAATATATTACATAGAGTAAAAAGAAAGTATAATATTGAAGAAGCTATTGAAAATGTGCCTCTTAAACTATTTTTGTTTGATTTATTATATTATAAGCAACCTATGATTGATGAAGCTCTTATTAAAAGAAGAGAAGTTCTCGAAGAAATAGTTGACACATCAAAAGATGAAATGAACTTAAGTGACATGATTATTGGAACTTGTGATAATATTGATGAAGTAGAGAATCTATTTAATAAATCAATTGAAGAAAATCATGAAGGAATAATGATTAAAGATTCTAAAGAACCTTATATTCCAGGCCTTAGAGGTAAAAAAATGCTTAAATTTAAGGCAGAGCCTGAAACATTAGATGTTGTTGTAGTAGGTGGAACTCATGGTGTTGGTAAAAGAGGAGATTTCATTGGTTCATATCTTGTAGCTTTAAAAGATGAAAATGATGATTTAAAAACTGTTGCTTATGCAGCTACTGGTTTAGATGATGAAACATTAAAGTATCTTACAGAAAAAATGAAAGAATATGAAATTAGTGAAAAAGGTACACATGTAATTGTTCATCCAAAAATAATTTTAGAAATAGCTTTTAGTGAAATTGTTAAAAGTCCAGAATATGAAGCTGGTTATTCATTACGTTTTCCTGTTGTAAAAAGAATAAGAAAAGATAAATCTCTTAAAGATATTGATACTATAGAAAGATTAGAATCTATGTATAAACCTTAAACTTTTTCTAAAATATTTTTTTCTTATTTTAAACAAAAAATTGATTTTATAGCGGAAATTTTATATAAAAATAAAAAATAGAAGTGAAAAAATCAAAAAACTTATATATTTTACAATATATAATAATTATTAGTGTTTATAGCGAGGTGTTAACCTCACTATTTTATGAGTTCTTTGACTATCTATATGGCTAATTTCAAGATAGTTAGGAACTCCACTAATAATTCTTTTTTAATTTTTACCACATCCTATAGAAATAAAAACATTCCTACAATAACATAATCTAAAACTCCACATATAATAATATTTACTTGTTTTTAAAGACAAATATCTTCTTTTAACTTAAAAACACACCATTAACTAATAATTACCAAATCAAACAATATTCTAAGCTAATTTCAATTAAATAAAATGACAAATAATTAATTATGAGTTTTATATGATTAAAAATTGATTTTATAGCTGAATTTTTATACAAAAATAAAAAATAGAAGTGAAAAAATCAAAAAACTTATATATTTTACAATATATAATAATCATTAGCAGTGATAGTAGGGTGTTACCCCCACTATTATAAGAGTTCTTTCACTATCTCAAGGAGCAACTTAAAGATAGTTAAGAACTCTGCTAATAATCTTTTTTTAATTTTCACCACCTCCTGCAGAAATAAAAACATTCCTACAATAACATGATCTAAAACTCCGCATATAATAAGTTTTACTTGTTTTAAAGTACAAATATTCCGTATTATTCTAATATTCCTTAATAAAATAATAATTTCAGAAGAATACAATATTACAGACTAATATCAATATAATAAACTAATTTTCTATCTAATATAATTAATTTAAAAATAAAATTTATAAACTATGGAAATTAATGACCAATTAATATTTAAAATAGCTTTAATAACATCATTAATAGGAATAGTAGGTCTAATAATATTTTCAGGATTTATTGAACCTAAAGAAGTTAAAATTAGTGAAATTGATAGAAGTATGATTGAAGAAGAAGTAGTTGTAACTGGAATTATTGAAAATGTTGATAAGTCATCGTCGAGTAATAGCTATTTTTTAAAAATAAATGATGGAACTGGTAAAATAACTTTAATGATTTTTGAATCTACATTAGTAGAACTTGAAGAATCAGGAAATCATCCAAATACATTTTTAGATAAGAAAGTTAAAGTTGTTGGTACAGTAACAGAATATAAATCATCTATGGAATTAATTGTCTCAAATGGAAATTCTATTAAAATAACTAATTAATCAATAGATTTATTAAATCTAAATATAAAAATTAACTTATAATAAAATATTAAGTGATATTAATGGCTTCAGAAAAACGATTATTTGGAACTTTTGGTGTGAGAAGAACTGCAAATGATGTTTTAACACCAGAATTTGCTTCAAGATTAGCAGCATGTTACGGTACACTAATTCAAGGAAAAGTAGCTATAGGTGGAGATACAAGAACTACTAGTCCTATGTTAATGAATGCAATTACTTCAGGATTATTATCTTCTGGATGTGATGTTGTAAATTTAGGAATATTACCAACACCTGCAGTCCAATATGCAGTTAGAAATTATTATGATGGAGGAATAATTGTAACTGCTTCACATAACCCTCCAAAATATAATGGTCTTAAATTTGTAGATGAATTTGGAATAGGTATTCCTGATGATATGGAAATTAAAATAGAAGAAATGTATTTTGATAAAGATCCCAAAAGAGCTAATTGGGATGAAATTGGAGAGATTTTTAATAATGATACTATAATTGAAGAATACATTGATGAAGCTTTAAAAAGCGTAGATACTAAAGCTATTGAAGAAGCTAATTTAAATGTAATACTTGATTGTGGAAATGGGGCAGGATGTTATACAGCACCATATCTTATTCAAAAGCTTAAATGTAATTTAACAACACTTAATTGTCAAGCTGATGGATTTTTCCCAGGACGTGAACCTGAACCTATTGAAGAAAACTTAGGAGAATTAATAGCTACTGTTAAAGAATTAAATGCAGATATTGGTCTTGCTCATGATGGTGATGCAGATAGAACTATTTGTATTGATGAAAAAGGTAATTTCGTCTTAGGAGATAAAACCTTTGCACTAGTTGAAAAACAAATGTTAAAAGAAAATGGTGGAGGAATAATAGTAACAACTGTTGCAACATCTCAAGCTATTTATGATATTGCTTCAGAACATAACGGAGAAGTTATTGCCACAGCTGTTGGAGATTTACTTGTAGCACGTGAACTTAAAGAATCTAATGGAATTTTTGGTGGAGAAGAAAATGGTGGATTGATTTTCCCAGATTTCGTTTATGGTAGAGATGCTGCACTTACAGTAGCTAAAATATTAGAAATAATAGCTAAAGAGAAAAAATCTTTATCTGAACTTGTTGAAGAATTACCTGTTTATTATTCAAATAAAATGAAAATAGAATGTCCAGATAATGAGAAAAAAGAAGTTATGGAAAATATTGTTCGTGAAGTTCAAGAAACTACTGATTTTAAATTAGACACTACTGATGGTGTTAAAATATTAAAAGATGATGGTTGGGTTATTATAAGACCTTCTGGAACAGAACCTATTTTTAGATGTTTTTCTGAATCAGATACACAAGAAAAAGCTAATGAAATGACTGAATGGGGAATTTCTTTAGTTGAGAAATTTAAAAAGTAAAAATCAAAACTTTTGAAACATACTTTATATTAAAAGTGGATGTGATTAAATCACATTTACTAAATATCTTTTTATAAAAAATATAGCTATTTTTAATTAAATTATATTTACTTAGTTAACTACTAAATTATGAGAGTATTACCATACATCACGAGATATTATTTAAAATAAAATCATAAATTTTCAAGACATTCTTCTTTGAAAAATTGAGCATCTTCATTATCAGGTTTAATAACTAAAATTTTTGTAAATGTATCAAGAGCTTCTTCGAATTTTTCAAGTTCCATTAAAACAATGCCTTTATTAAATAAAAAATCAATATTGTCTTTTTCAAGTTCAATAGATTTATCAAAACAAGCTAATGCTTCTTCATATCTTCCAAGATCAATTAAAGCATTTCCTTTTCTATTTTGTGCAGATGCATCAATATCTGAATCATCTAAACATAATTCCAAAGCTTTATCATAGCTCTCTAAAGCTTTTTCAGATTCACCCATATCATTTAACAGATTTCCACGAGCATTCCAAACTTCCGGGTTTTCACTATCAATTTTTAAAAGATTATCATAAACAACTAGTGCTTCATCGAATTTTCCAAGAAGTTCTAAAATAAATCCCCTCCAATATAAAATAACAGGATTTTCACTATTATGTTTCATAGCTTCGTCACTTGTAACAAGTGCTTCTTGAGGATTTCCTGAATTTAAAAGAGCAATAGCTTTATTGTTTAAAATATATTCATTATTAGGTTCTATTTTTAAAGCTTTATCATAACATTCAATAGCTTCACTAAATCTTCCTAAACGAGAAAGATTGTCCCCTTTTTTATTTAAAAGATAAACATCATCAGGATCAAATTTTAAAGCAGCATTATAACAAACTGCAGATTTATCATATTTTCCACTATCAAAAAGAATATCTGCTCTTTGAGTAATCATTGCTTTTTGATCAATCTTTTCTCCTTTCCATTCATCTATGTCAAGTTTTTTAAAGTAAATAATTTGAAAGATATCATCATCTTTGATTTTTTCAAAATACATTTTTTTGAATTCTTTAATCATTTCTTTACTATCAGCATATCCTTCTTCTTTTGCAATTTCATCATTGTTTTTTAAGTCTTTAAAAGGCATTAATTTAACATCAGTGACAGTAGCTTCAAATATCTTTTTTTTCTCTTTAGAAACTAAATTCCAATAACAATGAAGCCTATCTCCTACTTTAAGAGGGTTTTTCCATAATTTTCTAATAGTCATGGAATGTTTACCGGTTATAATATTAATGTTTTGACTTCCAAAAGATAAAATTGGCATTTTAAACTCCTATGTAGAATATATTTCTTTTTCTCCAAATTCTCCACTTTTAACTTTAGCAATTCCTTTAAAAAGAGGTTTTAATTCCATTACAAGATTATTCAAATCATGAGGATTTGGAGCTTCAACATCATTTAAAGACTCATCTAAAACTTTATTATTTCTAAATTGTTGTAATGTATAAATATCTGCATGAATAGAACTAGCTATTTCTTTAATATCGTCATCTGTAATTAAACCTGGGACAAATGTAGTTCTACATTCTAAAGTAACATCATCATATTCATTTACAATATTCATAGATTCTTTTACAGATTTACCGATATCAGAACCAATGACTTCTTTATATTTATTAAAAGGTGCTTTAACATCTAGTGCAATATAATCAACTAATCCTAAATCTAAAATTTTTTTTAATCTTTTAGGATAAAATCCACTAGTATCAATTTTTGTTTTTAAATTTAAATCTTTAGCATATTTTAATAATTCAATAGTATCTTCTAATTGAAAAAGAGGTTCTCCTCCAGATATATTAATAGCATCTATAAAGTCTGAAGAAACTTTTATTTTATTTTTAATATCATTAAGTGATGTTTCTGTACCTTCTTCTAAAATATCTACATTGTGACAATATGGACAACGTAGAGGACATTTAGCCATGAATATTACTAATGACATATTTCCATGGAATTCTACAGAAGATATGAGTGTTCCACCTAACAACATGCTTCTTTTAAAACCTCATTTATTATTTTAATAAATCTTTTATTTTCATCAAAAGTTGCAATACTTATTCTAATCCAATATTCATCTAAACCTTTAAAAGAAGTACAATCTCTAACAATAATTCCTTTTTTAAGAAGTTCTAAAGAAAGTTCTGCTGCAGTTAAACCAGTGTCTTTAATTCCAATTAATAAATAATTAGATTTTGATTTGAAAACATTTAAAGAAGAAATTTTAGATAGTTCTTCAAAGAGATATTCTCTACTTTTAATTCCATCTTCAATTGATTTTTCAATATATTCTTTATCTTTAAATGTGTTTAATGCTGCAATATAAGATAATTTTGTAAGAGAAAATACAGGTTTTATTCTATGCATATATTCAATCATATCTTTATTAGCTATTCCATAACCAATACGCATTCCAGCAAGTCCCATAACTTTAGACATAGTTCTCATAATAAAAATATTAGGATAATCTTCAATTAAATTAGTATTATTAACTTTAGAATATTCAAAATAAGCTTCATCAACAACAATCAAAGCATCTGTAGATGTAGCAATTGTTATAATATCTTCTTGAGATATTAATGCTCCTGTTGGATTATTCGGAGTGCATAAAAAAATCATTTTAGTTTTATTAGATATAGCTTCTAAAACAGAATCAATATCTAATGTGTTGTTTTCCATATTCCATTTAGCATAAATTGGAATAGCTCCATATGGTTTAAAAATAAACTCATAATACATATAAGAAGGAAGAGGAACAATAAACTCATCACCAGAATTTATAAATGTTTTAGCTAAAACATCAATAATCTCATCAGCACCATCTCCACCAACAATCACTTGATCTGGCTTAACATTAGAATAAATAGCTATTTCTTTTTTTAATTCATCTAAATTAGATTCTGGATATCTATTCATATATTCTGCATTTTCTCTAACTGCATCAATAGCTTTTTTAGAAGGACCCCATGGGTTTTCATTAGAACCTAATTTTATAATATCTTCTTTTTTAAGATTAAATTTATTAGCTATTTCATCTTGAGATTTTCCTGGTACATATGGGTCTAATTGTTTAACTTCCTTTCTTATTTGCATATTTAAACCTTAAAAATTAATCATCATATTTTTTAGATAATTCAACATAATTATTAGCATTGTTTCTAATGTGTTGAATTTGTTCTTCTTGTAATTCTTTAACTGCTTTTGCAGGAATTCCAACAATTAAACTATTATCTGGAAATGTTTTACCTTCTCCTACAACTGCTCCAGCACCTACAATAGAGTTTTTACCAATTACTGCTCCATCTAAAACTGTAGCATTCATTCCAATTAAAACATTATCTCCAATAGTACAACCATGTACAACAGCACCATGACCTATAGAAACACCTTCTCCAATAGTAAGTGGTATATCTTTAGTTGCATGTAATACACAATTATCTTGTACATTTGAATTGTTTCCTATTTTAATAGGAGCTACATCACAACGGATAATAGCACCATGCCATACAGAAACATTTTCACCAAGTTCTGCATCACCTAAAACTTGCGCTCCAGGGAATATTTTTACGGTTTCTTTAGATTTCATAATATTCCTCCAAATAAATTATTTTTTATGTTTATATTGAGTTACATGATCTTGTCTAACAAGCACTCTAGTATTTGATTCGACATCATCATATAATAAAACACCTGATCCAATAGTTGCATTAGAACCTACCTTCACACCAGGAGAAAAGCTAGAATTTATTCCAGTTTTTACAGAATCTCCAATGATAGCTCCAAGTTTGCGTCTACCACTATCAATTTTCTCATCTTTGATTTTAGTTCTAATTGTTGCATTATCAAAACGCAAATTAGCTATGTTAGTTCCTGCTCCAATATTACAATTAGAACCAATTATAGAATCTCCAACATAACTTAAATGATTAACATTAGTATTTTCCATAACAATAGAATTTTTAACTTCTACAGCATTTCCTACTTTAACATTATCTCCAAAGTAGCTATTTCCTCTTATAAAAGAATTAGGGCCTATATCGCAGTTTTTGCCAATGTAAACATTTCCTTCAATATAAACACCAGATCTAATAATACTATCTTCATCTAAAAAGACTTCACCGTGTAAAACTGCTCCTTCTTCAACAGTACCTTTAATTTCTCCTTTTAATTTAGAAATGAGTTTTTCATTAACTTCAATAAGTTCCCAAGGCCTACCTACATCAATCCAATGTTTTTCTGTTTTATATCCAAGAACTGTTTGATTTTCATTTATTTGTAAAGATAATGAATCTGTTATTTCAAATTCTCCCCTAGAAGACAATTCTGTTTTTTCAATACTATTAAAAATATTTTTATTGAAAATATAAATACCTGTGTTTATTAAATTACTTGGAGCTTCTCCAGGTTTTGGTTTTTCAACAACATTTTTAACCAAATCACCTTCAAGTTCTACAACTCCAAAAGATGATGGATCTTCTACTTCAGTTAAAACCATTAATGTATCAGGGTTTTTAGTTTCATATTCACTTATAATCTCTTTAATTATTTCAGAATCTAAAATAATATCTCCATTCAAGGAAATTAAACTATCTTCAATATAATCACTACCATAGCCAATAGCATCAGCAGTTCCTAAAAAGTCTTTTTGAGTCTTATATGTAATATTAACCCCAAACTCTTTACCATCACCAAAATAATTTCTAACCATATCTTCTTTATATCTAACAATTAAAAGAATGTCAGTTATTCCACATTCCTTTAAAGCTTCAATATTATATTGAATAATAGGTTTTCCTGCAACAGGTAACATTGTTTTAGGTTTTGTAAGAGTTAATGGTCTCATTCTTGAGCCTTCACCAGCACTTAAAATTATAGCTTTCATCACAATTCCCTCTAGTTATATTTTAAATTATATTTAGATACTAAAATATTTTTTTATTTTAGATATTATCTTCAATGATTCTTTTACAAGTAGCACATATTGAATCGGCTCTTTCTTGATTTGTACCTTCTAAAGTTATTCTAACATAGTCTTCTGTTCCAGAAGGCCTAATTAAAACCCAACTCCCATCATTAAAGGTTAATCTAACACCATCAATATTATTTACTTCTTCAATATCAGAAAATTCATTTACTAAAATAGATTCCATATTTTTCATAACTTCTATTTTAGCTTCTTTAGAACATTCAATTTTTTCCCTATGACCTGGATACTGAGGAATAGTTTTTAATAATTCAGATAATTTACCTTCTTTAGATACTAGTTCCACTATTCTTAAACCAGAAAGTATACCATCAGGACACATACAAAAATCTGGATGTAACCAAGTTCCTGAAGGTTCTCCCCCAAATGAAGCATCTTCATCTATAATAACTTCAGCAACATTTACATCTCCAACTTTAGTTCTTAAAACTTCGCCACCAACACCTTTAATTACTTCATCCATAGACATTCCAGCATCTACAGTTGTTACAATCTTACCTTCGAAAGTTTTAGAGATTAAAACTAAAAGAGAGTCGAATGGAGAAACATTACCTAATTCATCTACAGTAATCATTCTATCAGCATCTCCATCATGTGCAATACCAATATCTGCACCTGTAGCCACAACAGTTTTCATAAGGGAATCTAAATTTTTTTCATTAGGTTCTGGATTTCTACCTGGGAAAAATCCATCTGCTTGTGAATTTAAAGTTATTACTTCACATCCTGCTTTTCTAAAAACAAGAGGAGAAATTTCTGAACCTGCACCACATGCAGCATCTATAACAACTTTAAGTCCTGGTTTTATATTAACTAAATCAAGCAAATCATCAATATAACTTTGTTTTATTTCTTCAACAAAATGAATAGTGCCTATTTGATCCCATTCAGATAATTTATAAGATTTATCATTATATATTTCTTCAATTTCTGATTCTTGTAAAGAAGTATAAGCCATCCCATTTTTATTCCATAATTTTATACCATTATAAGGAGAAGGATTATGAGAAGCTGTAATCATTACACCAGCATCAGCACCGAGTTTTTCGGTTGCATAACCTACAAGAGGCGTTGGAACCATTCCAATTTTTAAAACATCAATTCCAGTTTCAAGTAAACCTGCAGTAATAGCTTCATCAAGCATTTGATTTGTAGTTCTAGTATCATATCCAATTACAACTTTTCCATTATTTTTTAGATAAGTTCCAAGAGATCTACCTATGTTTAAAGCTAAATCACATGTAATTTCTGTTTTAATTTTACCTCTAATTCCAGATGTTCCAAAAAGTTTTTTATTAGACATTTTTAAGCTCCAAATTTTTGAGAATTATTCATCAAATCCATCATAATATTCATTACATCCGAACCTCTGATTCTACACAGTCCACCTTTTGCAACGTCTATTTCATTAAATTTATTAACATCATCAGTCCTAACTTCAGGACCCTTAATTAATACTGGAACAGGATCTGCAGAATGATTCATTACAGAAATAGGTGTTGAATGATCTGCAGTTAAAAATAAATAAACATCTTCTAAATCTAAAAGTTTACTCATAACAACATCATCGACTTTTTCTATAAACTCTAATTTTTCTTTTAAATTACCATCGTGCCCTGCTTCATCTGCACCATCAATATTTATTAAAAAGAAATCATGATCAGTATTATTAACCTGATTTAAAATAGTATCTACAATGTTATCTAGATTTGTGTCTACTCCTCCAGTAACATCCTCCATTTCAATAATATCCATTCCAGCAAACCTACAAATACCCATAATAAGACCAGTTTCTGCAATACATGCAGAATTTAAGTTATATTTCTTATTAATTTCTTCAACATCAGGTACTTCTCCAGCTCCACGAGGAATAATAACATTAGCTGGTGGTTCATTGTTATTTATTCTTTCAATATTAACAGGATGTTCTTTTAACATTTCATAAGATTTTGAAACAATTAAATTTAAGATATCTGCAGTTTTCATAGATTCTTTTGAGCCATCTAAAGAAACAACTTCTTTTGGAGAATTTCCTTCGACCTTAGGATCTGCATCACTTACTTTATCAGATAAACCTTCATCTCTTAAAACTAAAACTGCCCTATGTCCTGTAGATTCTTTGAAAATTATTTTTAAATTAGGATATTTATCAAAAGTCATTTCATTTAATGTTTGAATAATTTCATCTGTCCTATCCCTTATTCTACCTGCACGTCTATCAGTTACAATGCCTTCATCATCCATAGTAGAAAAGTTACATCTAAAAGCAATATCTCCAGGCATAACATCTACTCCAACACCAGATGCTTCAAAAGGACCTCTACCAGTATAAACTTCATAAGGATTATAACCCAATATAGACAAGTGTGCTGTATCACTTCCAGGAATTATTCCTGGAGCAATAGAATCCATAATTCCAGTTATTCCCATTTCAGCCATTTTATCCATATTAGGAGTTTTAGCTGCTTCAAGTGGAGTTTTATACCCTATTTCTTTTAAAGGACGGTCACCCATACCATCCATTATTAATATTATTCCTTTCATTAAACCACCATTAAATTAATAAAAAAATTTGATTAAAATTAATATATGAATATCTTTATTTTTACAAGTTAAAATATTTAATCCAGAAAATACAGAAATTGTTTAATTTCTACATTACAAGGATAATTCCAACAAAAGCACCAGTAACTGTTGCTAATAAATTAACATGTTCATTTTTTAAAAATCCTTTTCTTTCAAATACTGCTCCAAGAATACTGTCCATAAAACAACCTACAGTACCTGCTATAACAGCAACTTTAAGTGAAACTAAAGGATCCGGAATTACACCAAGTAAAAATGATACAAACCCAATTATTCCTGCACCTATAATACCAACTGCAGTTCCCAAAACAGAAACAGCTCCATTTGTTCCAGGTGCAACTTCTTCTAAAGTAGTTATAAGTCGGGGTTTTTGTAAAATACCTATTTCACTAGCTAATGTATCAGAAGTAGCTGTTGCTACAGCCCCTATAAAACCTCCTGCAAATGGTAAATAGTAACCTCCAAAAGCTGCCATCATAAATGCAACAATACCATTTGAAACAACATTAACCGCTGATCTTCTACCTTCATATTCGCCAAGAGTTTTTTTATAAGGTTTAGCAAATTTAGTAGCAAATAAACTCAAAATCAAAAATAATAAAATAATAAAAAGCCAATTTACACCAGCTGAAAAAATAATAACAATGCCCATAGCTATCATAAACAAGGACCCTAAAAGATCTAAAGCTTTTCTTTTATAAGTTATGATTCCTAATATAAAAAGAATTATAACATATCCCCAGTTTATCATTAACTTTTCGACCATAATACCCCAACAATAGCTTAAAACTATTAGAAATATTTTTTAAAGAAAAATAAAATATTAAAATAAAAATTAAAAGAAAAATAAAGTATTATTTAACTACTTTACTTTTAATTACTTCTACTCTTTTAAGAGGGTAGATTTTTTTAGCTCTGTGATAAATTTCAGATGCTAATTTACCATTAACTGAAGATTCAATAACATCTTCGAAACTTTTTTCACTAGCTACATCTTTTAATAAATCTTGAATAACTTCTCTCATGTATTTTTGTTGAGAAGATTTAGCTCTTCTTGTAGTAACAGCTAAAACGTGAAGTTTTAATTTGTGATCATCTTTAGTTTTAACAACTGCTGAAGCATCTATCCTACTAGTTCCTCTTCTAATCATACTTCTAACATAATCAGTAGTTGTTTTATGACCTGTGAATTTTGTATTTGCTACATTACCTGCAACACCATCAACTTCAAATTTTAATTTAATATATTGTTTAGAGAAATCACCAGTTAATTCCCTCATAGTAACTTCTACACCTCTACCAATAAGAAAATCAGGATCTCTTGAAGGAGTTTCTCCTATTTCTTTATCTCCGAATTCAACAGGAGTTTTAATTGTATACCAAGATTTTTCTTTCCATGTGTCACGTACTCTACGTCTTGCTTTTGCTTTTGCCATATTATCATACCTTTATTTAATTTTTCCGTAATTATTAAACAAATATAGCTATTGCTAAATGTTTAATTAAATAATATAAAATTTTAAAATTGTGTCTGAATTATTAATGAAAATCTTTATTTTCCACTCTAAAACATAGATTAAACTACAATTAATATTGTAGATTATTATATCTTTTTAATCCATAATCAGACAAATGTGGAATCAATCCACGTTGTTTTAAGTTAATTATTCATAAAAAAGTTTTAAAAATTTAAAACCCGCCCTAAAAGGTTACTTAATACTATTTCTAGTTATTATATTTAAAAGTTCCTAAATTAGAAAAAATTAAAAATTAATAGGTTTATCTAAAAATTTAACATGATCAATATATCTTTTTAAAACCTCATCAATAGGACCTTCATCTTCCACTAACTTAATATTAGCATTATCTGCTTTTATTTTAGATTTAAATCCATATTTTGCAGTAATTATGACATCACAATCTTGAGCTAATTCTAATACGATACCACCAGAATGTTTTTCAGAAACATCAACTCCAGTTTCTCTTCTTTCAATAAAATTAAAATCATCACCATCTACATCATAAATAGATAAATAGAGAGATTTACCTAAGTGAGTATCTACATTTTCCCCATCATTTGAAGTAATAGCTATTTTCAACTTATCACCTTAATTAAGTTTTTTAATAATTTTAGCTACATTTTCACCAAAGAGTTTTACAACTTCAATACCTTCAGTATCTTCAGTTGCAGTTCCTTCAGCTCCAGCAATAACCATGTTCCAATATTTACTTCCAACAATTATCATATTGTTAATTGGGAAAAACATTGACATTTCTTGTAGTGTTAAAGTATGTCCTCCTCTTCTTGCAACAACAATAGGACCTCCAACCATCCAATCAAGGAAGTTATCATTTCCTCTTGAAACTTTCCCGATTCTTTGTAATGCAGACATTATATCTCCTCTAGCAGTACCAAAATAAACTGGAGCCGCAGGAATAAAACCATCAGCTTCCCTTATTTTTTCGATTATTTCATCTAATCCATCTTTTAAAACACAATTTCCAGTACCTACACAGCTATTACATGCAATACATGATTGAATATTCATTCCTTTAAGAGAAATAATTTCAGCATCTACTCCATTTTTCTTAATTTCCTCTTTACAAATGTTTAAAACTTCTAATGTATTACTATTTTTACGCGGACTACCATTTAGTAAAATAACTTTTGCCATCTTATAACTCCTAATTTTAAATATTAATATTATATTTTTAAATAAATTTATACTTTATCAAAAGTAAAGTTTATATAACATAATGTTAAATATACTTAACATACAATAAAATGTGGTGATTATTATTAACACTAAAATCAAAATAGCTATATTAATACTTTTTTCATTTTCAAGTAGTATATCTTGGATTACAGGACTAATTCTCGCAAATATTAACTTTTTCATATTGTCCTTAGTTCTTTTGCTTATAGTACTACCTTATACTTTAAAAAATTTCAATGAATTTCAAGAATTTTTTACAAAACGAAACGGAAAAGTTATAGAAGATGAAAGAGCTAACTATATAAATGAAAAAGCAGGAAATATGGGTTTTGGAATTACATTAGCAATAAATATCTATTTAGGAGTAGCAATTCTAACCCTTAGGAATATTTATCCCCAATACTCCATAATAGCTTATGTATTATTTTTATTAGTAATAATATCCATTATAATATATAAAATAGCTACATTATATTATAAAAAGAGATATAGTTAAAATATTGGTGTTGATTATATGAAAAATAAATTGAAAGTATTTAGAGCTATGAAAGATATTACTCAAGAAGATCTTGCAAGAGACCTTGAAGTAACTAGACAGACAATACTTTCAATTGAAAAAGAAAAATATGATCCTTCATTAAAGTTAGCATTTAAAATAGCTAAATATTTTGATGTTAAAATAGAGGATATATTTATTGATTGATAATTATACACCTGCACCATTAAGTGCATTTAAACAATCACAATCATATTCATCAGGGAGTTTTTGGATTGTTTTATAAATTAAATTAACTAATTCATCTTTTTTTACATCAACTATTTCAAAAACTTCATCAATAGTTAATTTATCCTCAGATATTCCTGCTGCAAAATTAGAAACTAAACAAATAGCAGAATAACATATTTCTCGCTCTCTTGCAAGAACAGTTTCTGGAAGTCCTGTCATTCCAACAAAATCTCCACCTAAAGTATTAAACATTTTAATCTCTGCAGGACTTTCAAAACGAGGACCTTCTGTACCAACATAAACACCGTTTTTAATATTATCTCCTTGAGATAAAATTATATCATTTAACCTATAACAATATGGCTCTGTAACATCAACATGAACAACATCATTATCAAAAAATGTATTTGGACGGTTTTTAGTAAAGTCAAGAAAATCAGTTGCAACAGCAATGGAACCAGGACCTATATTTTCATTTAAAGAACCAACAGAATTAGTAGCAATAATTTGATTAACTCCAATTGATTTAAGAGCATCAATATTAGCTCTGTAATTAATCATATGTGGAGGATAGCTATGACCTTCAGAATGTCTTGAAATAAAAGCTACTTTTTTTTGCTTAACATCTAAAAGTGAAACTTTTACATCTTCACCATAATTAGTTTTAACATAAGTATTTTCAATATTATCTGCCATTTCTGTTAATTGATAAACTCCACTTCCCCCAATAATCCCAATCACAAAATCATCCCTTAGTAACAGCAATTGGAACTACTTTAGCAACAATTTTAGCTATCCCAGTTGTATCAGACGTTTTAACAACACCATCAATGTCTTTATAAGCACCAGAAGCTTCTTCAGCTATTACATTTTTAGAAGTAGCTTTGATTTTAATTCCTTTACTTTCAAGGTCTTTTTCTATTTCTTCAGAAGAATAATCTTTTTTAGCTTGTGTTCTACTAAGTAAACGGCCAGCACCATGAGCAGTAGATCCAAAAGTTTCTTCCATTGCAATATCTGTTCCATGAAGAACATATGATGCAGTACCCATAGTTCCAGGAATTAAAACAGGTTGTCCAACATCCCTATATTCTTCAGGGATTTCATTTCTACCAGGACCAAAAGCACGAGTTGCACCTTTTCTGTGAACAATTAAATCTGAGTTATTACCTTTAATTTCATGAGTTTCTTCTTTTACAATATTGTGAGCAACATCATAAATAACACCCATATTCATATCTTTTGCATCTTTAGATAAAACATTTTCAAATGATTCTCTAACCCAATGTGTTATCATTTGACGGTTAGCCCAAGCATAATTAGCTGCAGCATACATAGCTTTTAGATAATCTTGAGCTTCATCAGAATCATAAGGTGCACAAGCTAATTGCCTATCAGGAATATCAATTTTATATTTTTTATATGCCCTATCCATTTTTCTTAAATAATCAGAACATACTTGATGACCACATCCTCTAGAACCAGTGTGAATCATAATAGTAATCATACCTTCTTTAATTCCAAAAACTTTAGCTATCTCTTCATCATAAATATCTGTGACTTTTTGAATTTCAATGAAATGATTTCCAGAACCTAAAGATCCAAGTTGAGGTATACCTCTTTTTTTAGCCTTATCACTTACTTTAGTACTATCTGCATCTTCGATACATCCATTTTCTTCTAAAAATGTCAAATCTTCCTGCCAACCATATCCATTTTCAACAGCCCATTTAGCACCATAATCTAAAACATCATTTATTTCATTTTCTTTAAGTGTTATTTTACCTTTACTTCCAACACCAGAAGGAATATTTTTAAATAATGCATCTAATAACTCATCCATTTTGTCTTGAATATCTTCTTGTGTGAGATTAGTTCTAATCATTCTAACTCCACAATTGATATCAAAACCAACACCACCGGGGCTAATAATACCATTATTAGGACTAAATGCAGCTACTCCTCCAATTGGAAATCCATAACCAAAATGAATATCTGGAAGCCCAATAGAAAATTTTTGAATTCCAGGTAAGCAAGCAACATTAGCTATTTGATCAATTGCTCCTTCTTCTAAATTTTCAAAACCTTCATCATCAATATACAATCTTCCAGTTGCTCTCATTTTTTTATTATAAGTTCCTGGAATTTCCCAAACGTTTTCACGAATTTTATTAATATTATCTTTAATACTCATATAAACACAACGAAATTATCATCTAAATAATGCTAAAATACCTGCAATTAGTAAAAACAGCATTCCAGGTATTCCAAGTAAAGTAGCTCCAATAACAACTAAAAATGCTGAAATAATCAGCATTACTCCACCTAAATGATTATCATAATTAACATAAATACTTGCAAAAATACCTAAAAATGATCCAATTAATGCTAATATCCCAAGGATTGCAGTTGTATCAAAACCAAAACTTCCAATAAATAAAATAAAAGAACTAGCAATTAAACCTAAAATCCCACCAAAAATTCCAATAATACTTTCAAGAATTCTTGAAGTAGTTTTAACATATCTCATTTTATCACACTATTTATTTCCTTTTAATTATATTTATTTTTTATCATAAATCAAAAATGCCTTTAACTTCATAAAATCCCTCATTAACAGAAACATTCATTAAATGATAAGTTATTGCTTTAATTTCACTGCCTCTTTCATGAATATCCCAATTAATTTCTTCACCTTTAATCTTAGCATCTAATCTAAAATTATTATCATTTTTTGAAATTTTCACTTTAAAATCTGAAAACAACATAAATTCAATTTCATGTAAGAATAATAACTCTTCTAAAAAATCATATAAGAGAGAAACTTCATCTTCTGATTCTATAAAAAAATCAAATTCTTTATTTTTAGCAATGTTAGTAGTGTCCGAAATTACATTAAACATAGCTAATCCTGCATTTTCAAAAGATTCGTTGATTGTATTACCAAAAGCAATGAATCCTATATCTGCAGTAACATCGAAGAATTTAAAAGGTTGTTTAATTTTTTTCATGATATCAGTCAAAAATATTAGTTTTCATATGGGGTCTTTCTCTTTCTTTATATTCATTTTCAAACAACATTAATTTAGTGATGTGATAAATATGTTTAAAAATATTGATACAAATTTAAAAGCTGATTTAAGAAAGAAAAATTCATTTAAAGATGAGTTGGATTTTAGCACATACAATATTTACTCTTGCATGGCGATACTTTTTGTTTTCTTAGTATTGCTTTTATCAATAATGGCTGTAGTTGCAGCTCCAAATCCAGTATTTGGAATTTAAATAAAAAAATATATACTACCAAACCCTAAGCTGATAATGGTTATTATGAAGTAATAGCTACTTGAAGTTGACCCATGCAATGTTATTTTTTTTTAGGTAGTATATATTCTTAAATTAATGATATGTTATAATCTCAATTCCATAATTAACCCTTATTTAATAATATATCATTATTTTAAGTGAAAATTATTGATTGCAACATTTATAGAAATCTTCTGGATTAAAACGCAATATAATTTCTCTAGAATTGCCTCTTACACCTTTACCTGTGAATTTAGTATCGATTAATCTTAAAAATTCTAATTTTTCTAAAGTTCTATTAAATGTAGCATAGCTAACATCTTCTTTTTTAAGAAATATTTCTGATAATTCTCCTGCATTTAAAATATCATCCGATTCTACAACAATTTCAAGTAAAGATTTTTCAACATCGTTTAATGATTTTAATGTTGCAGATAAATTAAAAGAAATATGTGAACTTATTGCCTCTTCTAAATGTTCTGGTTTTATGCTTCTAGATGCATTAGCTTCTGCAATATTTCCTGTAATTCTAAGTAAATCAATACCTATCCTTAAATCACCTTTATTTATAGTATAATCCACAATTTCATCTAATAATTCATCAGACAAAACATTAGGATAAAATCCTACTTTTACCCTGTCTGATAAAATATCTGAAATTTCAGAATAGGTGTAAGGTTGAAAAGTTATATCTTGAGGTATAAAAACTGTGTTAACATTTTTATCAAAGGCATATCTAAATTCCAAGTCAGATAATAAAGTAAAAATACCGGTTTTCACACCAGGATATTCTTCATAAGCACGAAGTAAATCATAAAATATTTTATTAGCATTTTTACTTTGAAATAAATAATTTACATCATCTAAAGCTACAATTAATGATTTTTTTTCATTTTGTAAAAATTGCATGATTTTTTCATAAATTCTAGAAAAAGGAACCCCTGTTTCTGGAGGAATATGGCCAAATATTTTCTTATGAATTTGAGAAAATATACCAAAACGAGTAGTATGTAGTTGACAATTAATATAACAACAAATAACTTTTTCTGTGTTTTTTTCAACTAATTCGAAAACTTTACGAGTAGCTGTTGTTTTTCCAGTAGCACATGGCCCTAAAATAATAGAATTAGTAGGTTTTCCCCCACTAATAGCTGGTCTAATAGCCATTGCCATGCCTTCCATTTGTGTATCGCGATAATTGAAGTTTTCGGGCATGTAATCTGGGTCAAATGCGTTTATGTTTTGAAAAATACTTTCATCATGCATTAAAATATCTTCGATTCCCATAACAAATACTATATTTTAACTTATATAAAAATTATTTTAAAAAAATAATTTCTACATCTTCATTTTCACAAATCCAATTAGTAAGTTTTTCTGCATAATCTAATTTTTTTTGTTTAATATCATCAGCTATTTCAGTATCATTAGATAAATTTGGTCTTGAATATTTAGTGACTATCTTTCCAAAATCCATACCTGCAAGAATAATTTTTTGAGCATTTAAAGCAACAGAAAGAAATATAGCTCTATCCCCATCAGTAAATCCTCCAAAATTATATAAATTACCAAATGGTTTTGATTGAGTAGTTCCTAAAATATTATTAAATTGTTTTGTATATTTAATTATCTCATCAGAATTATTTCCATGTGCATGAATAACCATTAAAGAACCTTTTTCATTAGATTTTAGTAAATCCTCCATTTTACCATCTAAATCTGTTGCAATAATATCTGGAATAATATTTTCTTCTAAAAGAGCTGTTGTAGCCCCATCAGATGACACTAAAATATAATCATTTAAATCATATTCTTCTTTAATCAATTGAATGTGTTTTTTTAAAGAAGGACCTGCACCAAAAACAATAAAACTATTAGTATTTTTAACTGACTTTATTTTATCTAATAATTGTTCTTTTGTTAAAAAACCAGTTTCATTTAAAATATCATTTAGGATTTCAGCAGATATTTCATCATCATTCTTTAAAAAATTAAAATCTTTGAGAATTTTTTCATACCAATTTTTCCATAAAGAAAATTTCATATAAATAATATATTTTCATTTAAAATAAAGTTTTTTTAAAATTCAAAATGTTTAATACTTATAAAAAAAAGAAATTTAATTAGCTATAAAAAGCTGCTAAATTTTTATTGGAGGAAAATGAAAAATGGATGATATACTATTAATGCTCCCGGGACCTACAACTGTTGCCCCTAGAGTTCTAGAAGCTATGTCACAAGCTGTCGTTAATCATAGAAGTGCAATTTTTGGAGAAATACTTACAGATACAAGTGAATTGATGTCTGAAGTGTTTAAAACCCAAAATAAGTCATATTTAATAACTGGATCAGGTACTGCAGTTATGGAAGCAGGAATTGCTGCAATTGCTAACCCTGGAGAAAAAGTATTAAATGTAGTTGGTGGTAAATTCGGAGAACGTTTCATGAAAATAGCTAATTCTCATGGAATTGATTCAAAAGAATTATCTGTAGAATGGGGAAAAGCAGTAGATCCTAAAGATATAAAAGAAGCTTTAGATGCTGATGAAAATATAAAAGCTATTACTGTAGTCCATAATGAAACATCAACTGGAGTAGCTGCTCCAATTAAAGAAATTGGAAAGCTAATGAAAAATTATGATGCATTATATGTTGTAGACACTGTATCCTCTCTTGGAGGAGATTATGTAGATGTAGACAAGTATGGAATCGATGTTTGTGTTACAGGTTCACAAAAATGTTTAGCAGCGCCACCAGGCATGGCAGCAATAACTTTAAGTGATGATGCATGGAAAGTTGTAGATAATGTTAATTCTAACTCTTATTACTTAGATATGAAAGCTTATAAAAAAAGTGGTGGAAAAACCCCACCTGAAACTCCTTATACTCCTTCTGTATCATTAATTTATGCATTACATGAATCATTGAAAATTATTAAAGAAGAAGGTTTGGATAATAGAGTTAAAAGACATCATAAAGCAGCTCAAGCAACTGTAAAAGCTGTAAAAGCTCTTGGACTTGAATTATTCCCTGACGAATCTGTTTCTTCAGCTACTGTAACTGCAGTGAAAATGCCAGAAGGTATAACTGATAAAGAATTTAGAGGAACTACCAGAGATAAATATGGTGTAGAATTAGCTGGTGGGCAAGACCATCTTAAAGGAAATGTTTTCAGAATTGGACATATGGGAAATATTTCTTATAAAGAATTAGCTATTGCATTTTCAGCTATTGGTATGACTTTAAAAGATTTAAATTTAGATGTAGACCCTGGTGCAGGAGTATCATCTATTACAGAATCATATTTATAATGATTCTTTTTATTATTTTTTTAAATTTTTAGAAAAAATATTTATGAAATAAGAACCAATACTATTATTAATTTTATTATATAAGGAAGTGAAGAAATGGCTCAGGACAATATAAAAACCACTGTAGAAGAATTACATAAACTAATAAATATTAAAAATTATGTTGGAGAAGCTATTGAAACTGATAATGCAATACTCATCCCAGTAATGAGAGCAGGATTAGGTTTTGGAGCTGGAGGAAATTTAACTGGTGAAGAAGGCAGTGATGCTGCTGCAGCAGGAGCAGGTGTAGAACCTGTTTCTATGGTAGTTGTAACAAAAGGTGTAGAAGGAGTTGAAGCAATAAGAGTCTTAAATTTAACTAAAGGTAATGATGTAAATAAAGCAATTAGTGATTTAGGTCTTGTTATTTCAGATATTGTAAAAGAGCTAATTCCAAAAAAAGATGATGATGACGATGACCATGATGAAGGAGAATACATTCCTCCAGAATATGGTGATGAAATCGAAGTAGATGGAAATTAAATCTACTACCTTTTTTTAATATTTTTACATCTACCTTAAAAGGGGATAGATTTGGTTCTTTTAAACATTATATTATCGATTATTTTAATAATAATCATAATATTATTTCTTATTTTATTTTTTGGAATTCGAATATCCCTAAATATTAATAAAACACAAGCTAAACTTGTAGGATTTATACATATAAAAATATTTAATACAATAACTATTTTTAAGAAAGAATTTCCCAGTAAAGAAGAATCAAAACCAGAAAAAAAAGATAAAGATAAATCTGAAGATACCTCTTCTTCAATTACAGAACAATGGGAAAATATAAAACCATTTATTTCTGATATTAAAAAGCAAATTCCTAATTTTATTGATTTTTTAAAAAATACTTTAAAATCTATTGAAATAAGTAAATTTAATGTGCATTTGGATTTAGGATTTGAAAATTATGCCCAAACAGCAAAAATTGTAGGATATATTTGGAGTATTGTTGTAATTCCGAATACTTCTATAAAGGCTGTGCAAATAACAGCTAAACCTATTTTTATAGAACCTACACTAGATTTTAATGCAAATATAGATATTACAATAAAATTACTTAAGACAGTTAAAGCATTTTTGAAATTATTATTTAACAAAGATTTAATCAGATTAATAATAAAAATAATAAAGTCACAGAGGGCTAAAAATGAATAGGGATAAAATAAATGAAAAAATAGCAGAATATTTCAATTCTTATACTCATAAAAATATTGAAAAAATTAAAATATCTGAAAAAAATTTTTACTATCTCTATGAAACAAAAACAATTACAATAAACGAAACTATTGCAAATATTGATATTAACCCTGTTTGCTTAATAGTTGAGACCACTGAAAAAGAATATTATTTATACTCTTTAAATGAAGAATATAACAATTATATTATAAAAAATAAAGAAAATATATTGAATTATTTTGTTAAAAAGTTTTTAATAAATGATTAAATTCTATTTATTAGGAAGTGGAGCATTTTCAGATGCAACATTAATTTCAATTAAAAATGGTTTATTTTTTATAGATATATCTCTTAATATATTATTTAATTCAATTTTAGAACTAACTTTAGTTGATTCTATTTCATAAGATTTGGCAATAGCCTCAAAATCAGGATTAATTAAATTAACTTGATATTTTTTAACATTATATAATTCTTCTTGATATTGACGAATGATTCCCAGTTCATTATTATTTAAAATGCAAATAGTAATAGGAATATTGTATTGAGAAACAGTAGCTAGTTCTTGAATATTCATTTGAAAATCCCCATCACCATTGATTAGAACTATTTTTTTAGAGGGATTTGCAATATATGCTCCAATAGCTCCAGGAAGTCCATATCCCATTGGAGCAAATGATCCTGAAAAAACAAGTCGAGAAGATTTATCTAATTTAGTTAAAAGTGTTGTCCAAGTAGTATGAGAACCTGCATCATTTACAATTATAGATTCTTTAAAATTTGATAAAATTGTATCAATAGCTGATTGAGGTTTTAAAGGTATATCTTCACTATGTATTCCTTCAATTTCGACTGGAACATCATTTGCATAGATTTCATTTAACCAATTATTGTTAATTTCTAATTGTAATTGATTAAATTCATTTAAACATTTTTTAACATCACCATGAATTTGACATTCGCCATATAAACAATTTTTATCAATATTAATATGTATTAACTTATTTTTAATAGATTCTTTATCTAAAATTGTTCTCTCAGATAGTTTAGAACCAATAGCTATTATCAAGTCAGCGTTATCTAATGCATAATCTGAGATACTTAATCCTCGAATTCCAACAAGACCTAAATTTAATTTATCAAATTCACTAATAATTCCCTTACTATGAAAAGTAGTAGCTATTGGAATTGAATTATTTCTAATAAATTTTTCAAAACTTTTTAAAGAGTTAGAATAAAGAATACCTGAACCTGCAATTATTAAAGGCTTTTTAGAATTTTTAATTAATTCTTTAGCTTCCGGAATATTAGTATAATCATAATCAGGAATATAATTTACTTCATCTAAAGGAATATCAGAATTTAATAAAATATCTTTAGATAAATTAATATGAACTGGCCCTTTAGGTTCTTTATTTAAAATTTCAATAGCTAATTTAAATGAACAAATAGCTTCAGAAGAATTTTGAGGATTAAAACTTTTAAAAGTAATATTTTTAAAAATATCAGAAATAGCTATTGATTGAAAATAATCTTTATTTCTAATATCTGTAGGATTATCTCCAGTAATAACTAACATTGGTACATTATCTTTGAATGCAGTTGCAAGAGCCATAGTAAAATTTAAAGCACCAGGACCTCCTGTTGATATGCAAACACCAAATTTAGAAGATGTTCTAGAATAAGCATCGGCTGCATGAGCTGCTGCTTGTTCATGGCGCATTAATATATGTTCAATACTTGAATCTTTTAATGCATTATAAAAAGGCAATATTTGCTCACCAGGATGGCCGAAAATATGACATACATCATTATCTTCTAAAATTTTAACAAGTCTTTCAGCTACATTCATTTAAATCATCATTCTTCTTTTTCCTGATAACTACCATCATATTCTCCAGAACCAACAACTTCAAAAACAACTCCTTGAGCTATTCTATCTCCTTTTTTAATTTTATAATCAAAATCCCCATGATTATATATTAAAAACATTAAAGTTCCATAAAAACCAGGATCCCCAACTGCAGTTTGAACAGAAATAAAAGATCTAAGTAATGTAGATCTAGGATTATAAAGCATTGTATAACCTTTAGGAATTTTAATTTTACGATTAATAGTTGCAAGATATGCAGTTTTAGGTTTTAAGGTATAAATTGGGCCTTCTAATGGTTCAATATCAGGTAAGTTTTTTTCATTATCTATAAGTGAACCTTCAGATGTTTGTACAAAAATTTCATCAAGAGGTAAATCAATTCCTGAAGGTTGTACTAAATCAACAAAATCGGGAAATAATTTAACTAGTTCTTTTTCACCAAGCATGTTTAATCACATCATTCTTAAATAATTTATAGTATTCATTAAATAAATATTAAAAAGCTATTATGATAACTAGGGCATCATGTAAGTATTTTAATAAAAAATTTATATTAATAGATATATATTTCAAATTATAAAAAATGAGGTGGAAAAATGCCAGTTATAACAATTGCCGGAAATGATGGAATAAGTAAAAATAATAAAGAAAAAATGGTTAAAGAAGTTACAAAAATAGTAGCTGATGCATATGATTTGCCAGAAAGTGCAATAACCATTTTAATACAAGGATATTCTACTGAAGATATTGGTGTTAGTGGAAAATTATTATCAGAAAAATAAATTAATCTAATTTAAATGATAATTTTCCAGTTCCATTTTCTGTAATAGTCATTGCATCGGTTTTAGGAATTAATTCATTTAATAATATTTTACCATTTTCTGAAGACATATACTCTGGAATATACCCATTTATATAAATCGGGTAAACAGTAATCTCACAAGTATCATTAATCAAATCTAATTTTAAAAACATTCCTCTATGAGTGTCACTACGCTCTTGATCAAAAATGAAATTACCTAAATTGTAAAAAATAGGTTTATCTTTATAAATTTCAATTCCTTGAGTTACATGAGCATGAGCTCCAACTACAATATCTGCACCATTATCAATAAGTTTTTTTGAAATATCTTCTTGATTTTCATTTGGAGATCTACTATATTCATTTCCATAATGCAAATAGACAATAATTATATCTGCAGATTCATTATATTTAGATAAATCTTTTTCAATTATATTCCAATCAATTGGTGCATAACCAGAACTATTTTCATCAGATTTTGGTATGTCTGTTTGTGAAAATTCTTTAAAATTATCTTGATCCATATAATTTAAAATAACAACTTGTCTACCTTTAATATCTGTAACTACTGGCTTCGTTGCTTCATCTATATTATTACCTGCCCCAGTATAATAAAAACCATTTTCTTCAAGTAATTTAATAGTATCATTCAAACCAACTTCACCATAATCCCCAATATGATTATTAGCTAATGCAGCTACTGTGTTATTGTTAGCTTTAGCAAGATTAAGATATTGCGGATCCATTTTTAAAGGAACAAGTGATTTATAAGCTGTTGGAGAATTTGTAGCAGGATTTTCTAAATTAATAAGTAATAAATCTACATTTGAAACAATATCTGCAACATTTCTAAAAGGACTCCCCTCATTTAAAACACTAGGCATTTTACGTCCAAGCATTACATCCCCAGTAATAGCAATAGATATATCTTCTTTATCTTCAAAGTTAATAGTTGATTGAGATAAAACCCAACCATCAATAACAACTAAAGTTAAAACAAGAATAGCTATTAATAATAATAATTTTTTCTTCATTTTTAAACCAGACTTTTTAATTAATAATAATTTTAAAAATTTAAATATATATCATTTATTAAATAATTTCAGATTTTGTAACTCTTTTCATTTTAGTTAAAATTAATGGAATAGTAATTAAAATAATTATTAATATTCCTTTAATAATATAATCTTCAACCGAACCAGAAAATATATTATTATAAATTCCTTTTATAAGCAATACAGATATTATAATCGGTAAAATATATTTAATAATAAGTTTCCACCAGTTACCTATTCTAAAAGAAGTGAATTCATTTAAACATTTAATTAAATCATCCACAGAATAGAACCATGCAAATATTATGCACTCAAATAAAACTCCAAGTAAAAGAGCAAAATTATTTAAAAATCCATCAAATACTCCTAAAATATAACTTCCCATACCTGTCGTGAAAATTATAGAAATTAAAAATCCTATACTGCAAACAATTGTTGTGGCTTTTTTTCTTGATAAATTAAATTTTTCACTGATTGAATACCTTATAGCTTCTATTAAAGCTATTAAAGAAGTAATTCCTGCAAATAATATACACAAAAAGAACATTGGACCTAAAATATAGGCCACATCACCCATAACATTAAAAACTTGTGGGAAAGCTATAAATGCCAATCCTGTTCCTTCAGTGATTAAATTATTTACTCCAACCCCACTAACATGACTCATAAATCCTAAAATTGAAAAAATACCAATAGCATTGAAAATTTCAAATCCACAATTAGCACCAATAACAGTTACAGCATTATTAAATAAATTCGAACCTTTAGGCAAATAACTAGAGTAAGTTATAATAATACCCATTCCTATTGAAAGAGAAAATAATATTTGTCCAAATGCTACAATCCAAATATCTAAATTTGATAACACATGCCAATCAGGCGTAAACATTGCAACATATCCAATATTAGCACCAGGTAAAGTTATAGAATAAAAAACAATAATTACAATCATTCCAAATAAAGCTGGAACAAGACATTTACTAATTTTAGATATTCCATTGTTAATATTTTTACTACAAATAAACCATGTAACAATCCAAATAGCAAATGTAGATATGATAAGTATCGGAGAAACTGAAAATAATCCATTTAATGAATTATTTTGTTGCAATAATGAATTTACGAAAAATAAATTAGGATCTGCACCCCATCCTTTAAAAAAACTTAAAAAGAAATAAATTAAATCCCATCCTACAATCGAAATATAATAGGAAGTAATTAAAAAAATAGTTAAAGTTATAAACCATCCTATATATTCAAATTTAGGTTTAATTTTATGCAAAATATTAGATAAAGAAGTTTTAAATTTGTATCCTACAGAATATTCTAATAATAACATAGGTAATCCTAAAACCACAATAGCAATAATATAAGGAATTAAAAATGATCCTCCTCCATTAGAATATAATGTATAAGGAAATCTCCAAATATTCCCAAGTCCTACAGCAGATCCTATCATTGCCATTAAAAAAGCAAATGAACTATCCCACTCAGGATTTGAAGTTTTAGGCATTTTTATTCCTCAATGGATCCAATTTCCTCAGTAGGTGAAAATAGTTGATTTAACATCCATTCAGAATCATATTCCATTATATCATCATAACCTTGACCCATTCCTAAAAATAAGATAGGTTTTTTAATTACATAACCAATAGAAAGAGAAGCTCCTCCTTTACTATCAGCATCGGCTTTAGTTAAAATAACACCATCAATATCAATGGCTTCATTAAATTTACTTGCTTGTTCAGTTGCATCATTACCTGTTAATGCATCACCTACAAAAATAACAAGGTCTGGTTTAGATACTCTTTTAATTTTTTTCATTTCATCCATAAGATTAGTATTGTTTTGCATTCTTCCTGCAGTATCAATTAAAACTAATTCTTTTTCTTTAGCCTTAGCATGTTCAACTGCATCAAAAGCAACAGCTGCAGGATCCGATCCTTTTTGATGTTTAATAATTTTAACATCTAAATTATCTGCATGGTGAGTAATTTGTTCAATAGCTCCAGCTCTAAATGTATCAGAAGCAGCTATTACAGGAGTATAACCTTTTTTAGTATAATAATTAGCTAATTTTCCAATAGTAGTAGTTTTTCCTGTTCCATTAATTCCAACAAACATGACAATTAAAGGTTCACCTTTAGCTTTTTTCTCTTCAATTAGTTCTGTCATATTTTTACCAGGAATATCAATTATTTTACCAACTGCATTTCTTAAAGCAGTATAAGTATATTCTTCTATATCACTACTTCTTTTAATTTTTTGACCTACTAAGTCATTTTTAACAGAATCAACAACAACATTTGCAACATCTATTGCTACATCTCCTTCTAAAAGACCCATTTCAAGTTCCCATAAGATATCTTCAACATGTTTTTCAGAAATTGTTTTTTCTTTAATAAATGAGAATAAACCTGATTTTTTCTCTTCTTTTTCTTCAGATTCATTGTCTTTTTTAAACTTTGAAAAGAATCCAGATTTTTCTTCAGTTGAAACATCTTCTTCATCATCATCGATAATATCTTCATCTTCAACAAGATTATCAGAAGTTTCAGCTTCACTATCATCCTTATTTGATCTAAATTTTGAAAAAAAGCCAGTATTTTCTTCAGTTGAATCACCAGTAGATTCTTCTTCAGAAGTTTCAACTTCATCATCATCGTCCTTATTTGATCTAAATTTTGAAAAAAAGCTAGTATTTTCTTCAACAGATGAATCTTCAGTTATTTTTAATTCACTTTCTTCTGGTTTTTCACTAGTAGTTTCAATATTATTTTCTTCTTGTGCTTCTTCAGTTAATTCCTCAGTAAGCTTATTACTAGTTCTTGAAAATTTCTTTTTGAGTGATTCAAACAAAATATTACCTTCCTTGATTTTTAAAAAAATTATAATTTATAGATAATTTGTAATTTATTATATTAAAAATATGCTTAAAAAAAAGAAAATATAAAAAAAGAAGTAATACTCATGTATTACTATTGAATTTGTTGTGTTTGAAGTTTATTTGCAAGTTGTTCCGCTTGTGGAGATAATTTGCCAAGAATATCAGATACTTGTTGTAAATTAGCAAGCATTTTATCTAAATTATCTTCTAATTCCTTTTTTTGAGTAGAAAGAGTTTCTTTAGCACCTTCAAGATTTTTAGATATAGCTACTCCACTTCCAACACTCATAATAACTTCATCGGTTTTATTAATTTCACCTTTCATAAAAGAGCCAGCACCTATTGGAATAAAAGCTTCCACAGAATCTTTTTCTTTTAAATCTTCCAAAGTACTATCTAAAACTTCTACTTCAGTCAATGAAGAGCGAATCATTTCAATTTGTTGTTGAATTAATTCTGCTTGTTGGTTGTACATATTAATTTCATTTACCATTTCTTCTAATCTTTGCTGGTCTTCCATAGTAACACCTTATAAAATTTGTTTAAGTATAGGATCAACTACTTCATCAGCAGTAATTTCGTCTATACTTTCAATATTAATTTGATTGTGATTTATTCCATGTTTACTTCCAAAATGAGAATAAATCTTTTCATAAATATTTTCTGTATTAGTAGCTTTTAACTCTCTAGTAAATACTTGAGTATCATCACCTAATACAAAATTACCTTTAACTCTATATATTTTTGTAATCATATTATTTCCCCAATTATATTGTTTAATTAAAAAGAATCCAAAAATCCTAATGCTTCTTCAACTCTAGCCATTTCAGGACCTGTACTATTTTCAGATACAATAGCCCCATTAGAATTAGCTACACAACATGCTCCAACAAAAGAAATTCCTTTCCCAACAGTACCAAGATTTCCTTCAACACCAAAAACTTCTT
Organism: Methanobrevibacter sp. OttesenSCG-928-I08; assembly: GCA_030266405.1. Classification (GTDB taxonomy): domain Archaea; phylum Methanobacteriota; class Methanobacteria; order Methanobacteriales; family Methanobacteriaceae; genus JAHKLT01. The sequence continues at coordinate 3,150 of JAJDHW010000002.1, read as the reverse complement.
CAGCATGTTCAAGTTCTGCAGAAGTAGCATTTTTATCAATTAAAAAACCTTTATTCGTTACAGTAATTAAAGAACCAATGATATCTTTTCCAACCATAGAACTTGTATCTACATCAACATCTAAAGTATCTTCAATAACAGTTATAGCATCTGTTGAAATAAATGGACTTGCAATAGCCCCTATATCATTAACTGCCACAATATTTCCAACAGCAGAATATTTATCAGGAAGTTTTGCCACATTCAATCCAGTTTCTTTCAATACATCAATTTCTTTATCAAAAGTATGTGGAGAAACCACCATACCCTTAGAATTAGCTATAGCTAGTGAACCTATAAGATTACTTCCAGAAATTGAAGATTTTATAACATCGACTTCTAATATGTCCTTTATTAAATTTATTTTGTCATCGGAAAGATTAAATGGAACAATAGCTATTTCATCAGTAGCTAATACGAAAACACCTAAATTAGGATTTCCAACAATATCTAATCTTTTTAACATTTAATTACCTATTATTAATTATGAATAAAAGCAAATTATTCTGATAAAGTAGCTTCCACTACACCATCATCATCTTTAACAGCTTTTACAGTTATTTTTGAAGGTATTTTTTGAATACCTCTAGCCCAAATTTCTTCATTGATAGATGCATCAATTATTACTTCTTCAGCTTTCATGTGTTTAGTTAAGAAATTTCTAATTTCTCTCATAGCTCTTGGAGCTCTGATAGTTCTTTGAACCTTTTTCACATCTCTAAGCGGAATTGTATAAACTCTCTCCATGAAAATCTACTCCTTATACTTTAAGATTATTTCTTCTCCAATTTCTTGGTTTAGGTCTGTATCTAAGATTACGGTTAGTCTTAGCATAAGCCCAAATTGGAATTCTTCTATTTTGCTTATTTGCTTTTGCCATTCTTAATTTTTTAGCTAATGGTTTATTTCTACTCATTTTATCACCATATAATTATAATTATTTATATCCAATGACTCTTGTTTGATAATGCTCAGGAAATATGTCTTCAGATGATTTGCCTTTCTCTTCAATTAGTAACCTAATTTCAACTTCATAATCTGAGCTATTTTCTTTATTACTTTTTTCTTTGGAAACTTCAAATATTGAAGAAACTAATGTTTTTATTGTTTTATAACCAAAACTATCCAAGTTTATATATTGGATGTTTTTTCTGTCTTCTAAACTCCTAATTTGATTTTTATCAAGTTTAGGTGTTTTATCATCCCTACGAGTTCCATCTGCAACTACAGGATAATAATCTGCGGCATATTCAACAACTTCATTATGAATCAATTTAATTCCATCATTTGGGAAATTATTTTCCATAATCATATCAGTTGCTTTATTTAAAACTTCAAAATCTAATTCTAGAACTTTATGATTAAATTCTAGAGATTTTGCTGAAAGCTTTGCAGGATGAAATGAATCATATAATCCAAAATTTGCTGTGCATAAATCCACATCAAATCCTAGCTTCTTAAGCATTACAGCCATAAGAGAGCTATCTTTTCCTCCACTATATAAAACACAAGCTTTCATTAGTCATTATTTCCTTCTAATATTAATATCTCTTTTTTGGCCAGATATTTGTTTGAGAAGAACTTTTAATTGTTCTTCAGTAACTTTACCTCTTAAACTGCCAGTTTGAGCTGATTGAATTAATTGTAATTCAATTTGCTGAACAAGTTCAGGTTTAGTTAATTTTAAGTTAGCTAATCTATTACGAGCTTCAGGTGTTAAGATTTGAACCAAAATTTGCTTTTTTTGGGATTCCATCTCTTGTTGCATCTGTTGCTGTTGTACCTGTTGTTGTGCTTGTTGTTGCATCTGTTCAGAACTAACAGCATGTTGACGCTCTAATTCCGCCATTCTTTTACGACGTATTTCATCAAGATCGCTCATATCAAACTCTCCAAATCATTATATAATTAAATTAATATTTTGAAAGATCTGGAATATCTTTAATAATCTCAGAAGAATTCTTATCTAAGAAAGATCTTCCTGCAGGAGTGACGGTTCTTCCACCTTCTACTTTTTCCACATATCCTGCATCTTCTAATTGATGTAATGCACCTCTAATGATTGCCCCACTACCTTTTCTAAATACTTCAGGAGTAACTCCACGGTCTTTTTTTCCTCCGTAGAAAGTTCTTAAACTAATAACTCCAACAGGACCATCTAAATAAACTCTTCTTAAAATAGATGCACATCTTACATACCACCAATTGGTATTTTCTGGTTTTCTTTCTTTATGAACACCAGTTTTAACAAAATTAGACCATTCAGGTGGGTTTACTTTATCATTATTTTCTAATTCACCTGCAACATGATTTATTAAAGCATCTGCAGGGACATCATATACAGTAGTCATATTAATTCTCCAAATAAATTAATTTTTGTATTCTTAATCAACTGTAAATTTAAGACCTTGGTCTAACTTTTAAATCCATCGGTCTGTAACTCTAAATTTAAGTAATATTTAAGATTTTCTTTTGTAAATAACAGCTACATTCCCTCTTAAGTCTATAAGTCGGGATTTAGTTTTTTCGACAATATTATTTACATAAATTTCTTTTTCATTAGCAATATTCTTTGCAAATTTTAGCTTAACAATTTCATTAGCTTTAAGTTGACGTTTAATCTCTTCAATTACATTGTCATTTACTTTTGATTTACCAATGTTAATTGTCATAGCTGAAAGAGACCTATTCATCATTTCTTTCTTTGATTGACTCATTTTTGGTTCTCCTTCTATTTTTTTTCTCTTGATTATAAGGAATTTTCATTATGTGACCGCATTCACCACAAGTAATATTAACTTTTTCGTCATTTAGCCGGACGGTTGAATTTTGGCCATAATAGAGGAATTTAAAACACTTTTTACAAAATCGCCTATTCCATTTTTCAGGAATTTTTGTATTATATTTAGTTGATAATTTTCTAGCAAGATGAACATAACGATGAGATCTTTCAGGATACTCAAAGAATTCTTTTTCTGCACGTGAAAAAAGAATATCCATACGTTCTTCAGCTATTTCTATCATCCATTTAGGTTTTTTCCCTCTACTCAAAAATATCCCTCTTATAATTAATTAAATAACTATTTTATATAGGATAGAATATTCAAAACA
>JAJDHW010000019.1 GCA_030266405.1 Methanobrevibacter sp. OttesenSCG-928-I08 | reverse complement strand
TCCACTGTATTTTTAGATAATTTTATATAAGTGTACTAGAAACATAATGATATCTAAGATTTTGAAACTATAAATTTCTCAAAAAATTTTTGATTTTTATAATAAAATATTAGATATATTATCACAACTTGTACAAGGTGATTTAATGGCAGAAGAAAATAGAGATATTCAAAATGAAGAACCAAAAGTGGGAGTTTATGTTTGCCACTGTGGTGTAAATATTGGCGGGGTTGTAGATGTTGAAGCTGTTGCTGAATATGCTAAATCCTTACCTAATGTCGTCATTGCGAGAGATTATAAATATTATTGTTCCGATCCAGGACAACAAATTATTCAAGATGATATTAAAGAGTTAGGTATTAATAGGGTTGTAGTAGCAGCTTGTTCTCCAAGACTTCACGAACCTACATTCAGAAGATGTGTAGAAGAAGCTGGATTAAACAAATTTTTGTTTGAGTTTGCAAACTTAAGAGAACATGACTCTTGGGTACACATGACTCAACCAGAAGAAGCAACTGAAAAAGCTAAAGATTTAACTCGTATGGCTATAGCTAAAGCTAGATTACTTGAACCATTAGAAGCTTCTAAAGTAGCTGTGGAAAATACTTCTCTTGTTATTGGTGGGGGAGTAGCAGGTATCCAATCCGCTTTAGATTTAGCAGATATGGGCTTTAAAACTTATATGGTTGAAAAACAACCTACCATTGGTGGAAGAATGGGACAATTAGATAAAACATTCCCTACACTTGATTGTTCAATGTGTATTCTTGCTCCAAAAATGGTGGATGTAGCAAAACACGAAAATATTGAATTAATTACATATGCTGAAGTTAAACAAGTAGATGGATACATTGGAAACTTCACAGTAAAAATTGAGAAAAAACCTAGATTCATTCACGAAGACCTTTGTGTTGGATGTGGATCTTGTGTAGAAGTATGTCCTATTGAAATACCAAATTACTTTGACGAAGGTATTGGTATGGTAAAAGCAGCATACATTCCTTTCCCTCAAGCAGTTCCATTATGTGCTACTATTGATAAAGATTACTGTATTGAATGTAATCTCTGTGATCAAATTTGTGAACGTGGTGCAGTAGATCATCAACAACAAGCTGAAACAATTGAACTTGAAATTGGTACTATTGTTGCAGCAACTGGATATGATCCATTCGATCCATCAGACATATATCAATATGGTTATGGTAGATTCACTAATGTAATCACTGCAATGGAAATCGAAAGAATGATTAATGCATCTGGCCCTACTGAAGGTCACGTTATCAAACCATCTGATGGTAAAGAACCTAAACGTGTTGCATTTATCCATTGTGTTGGTTCAAGAGATGAACAAATTGGAAAACCTTACTGTTCAAGAGTATGTTGTATGTACTCAATGAAAAACGCTCAATTATGTATTGATCACGAACCAGATACTGAAGTTACATGTTACTACATGGATATTCGTGCATTTGGTAAAGGATTCGAAGAGTTCTATAAAAACTCACAAGAAAAATATGGTATTGAGTTCTTAAGAGGTAAACCTGCTCAAATATTCGAAAATGATGATTTAACTTTAACTGTTAGAGCTGAAGATACTTTACTCGGTAAAATCACAGAATTTGAATATGACATGGTTGTTTTAAGCGTAGGTCTTGAAGCTCCTGAAGGTTCTAACGAACTTAGACAAACTTTAGGATTATCCAGATCTGCAGATGGTTTCTATATGGAAGCTCACCCAAAACTCAGACCTGTTGACACATTAACTGATGGTGTTTACATTGCTGGTGTAGCACAAGGTCCTAAAGATATTCCTGATGCAGTTGCACAAGGTTCAGCTGCAGCATCTAGAGCAGCTATTCCAATGTCTCAAGGTGAAGTGGAAATCGAACCTATTGTTGCAGCAAATGATGCTGATGTTTGTGGTGCTTGTGAAGTTTGTATTGAACTTTGTCCTTATGGTGCAATTGGAATTGAAGAAGATGCTGGTGATGAGCATGCTGCAATCAATGTTGCATTATGTAAAGGATGTGGTACCTGTGTAGGAGCTTGTCCTTCCGGTGCACTCGATCAACAACACTTTAAAACAGAGCAAATCATGGCACAAATTAGTGCAGCTCTAGAAGAAATAGGTAAATAATCTTGGAGATTTATTCTCCAATTTCTTTCTTTTTTTTAAATTTTTTAATACTTTATTTTAGATTTTTTTTTAAACTTATTATAATATAGAAAAACTATATAATAATAAAAATTAAATTGTATTATATAATTTATTTTAATTAATTATAACATATTTTAGAGAAAATTAGGTGTAGTTATATGTCTCAAAACCAGGAAGACGTTTTTAAATTTCAAAATTTAATGGAAGATCATAATAGTTGGATGAAAAATAGTATTAATCTTATAGCTAGTGAAAATATTACTAGTAATGAAGTTAAAGAAGCTATGGCTTCAGATTTATCTCATAGATATGCTGAAGGACAAGCTCATGAAAGATTATATGAAGGTTGTAAATATATAGACAAAATTGAAGATTTAACTATTGAACTTTCTAAACAAATATATAAAGCCGAATATGCTAATGTTCAACCAGTTTCTGGTGTAACTGCTAATTTAGCTGCATTTTTTGCCTTTTCAGAACAAGGTGATAAAATGATGGCATTAGAAGTTCCTTATGGAGGACATATTAGTCATGCAAAAGTAAGTGCAGCTGGTATAAGAGGACTTAAAACTATTTCCCATCCTTTTAATTCAGACACAATGAATATTGATATTGATGCTATGAATAGAAAAATTCTAGCTGATAAACCAAAAATAGTTCTTTTTGGAGGTAGTTTATTCCTTTTCCCTCACCCTGTTAGTGAAGCTCGTGAAGCTGCCGATGAAGTAGGAGCTACTATCATGTATGATGGAGCACATGTTTTAGGATTAATAGCTGGAGGGCAATTCCAAGATCCTTTAAGAGAAGGAGCAGATCTTATGATGGGTAGTACTCATAAAACATTCCCTGGTACTCAGGGAGGTATTATTTTATCAAAGGCTGAAAATAAAAAAATTATTGACAATGCGGTTTTCCCTGGTGTTGTAAGTAACCATCACCTTCACCATTTAGCTGGACTTGGAATAGCTACAGCTGAAATGTTAGAATTTGGAGAAGATTATGCTAAACAAACTATAAAAAATTCTCAAACTTTAGCACAATCTCTTTATGAATTAGGTTTCAATGTTTTATGTGAAGATCAAGGATTTACAGAATCTCATCAATTAGTTATGGATGTTTCTGATGTTAAAAGAGCTACACTCCTTGCAAAGGAATTAGAATCTAATAATGTTATTTTAAATAAAAATCTCCTTCCATGGGATAATGTTGATGATAGTGATAATCCATCAGGTATTAGAATTGGTACTCAGGAAATTACTAGAAGAGGATTAAAAGAAAAAGAAATGGTTGAAGTCGCTGAATTTATTAAAAAAGTAGCTATGGATGATAAAAACATTTCTGAAGAAGTAACTGAATTTATGGATCAATTTACTACTATTCATTATGCATTTAATAATAAAGAAATTTATGATTATTATAAATTTTAATTAAATTGGTGATATTATGCGTATAGGTTGGGCAATTACTGGAGCAGGTCATTTACTCAAAGAATCTGTTGAAGTTATTGAAAAACTTGCTACAGAACATGATATCACTATATTTCTTTCTGGTGCTGGTGAAGAAGTTTTAAAGATGTATGGCCTTTATGATAAATTAGTTAAAATTACTGGAGGAAGATATAGGGAACTATCTTCTGATAAAGATCAAAAATATAGCTATCCTATTTCTGGTAGATTTTCTTTAGGTAAGTATGATTTATTAGTGGTTTCTCCAACAACTGCAAATACTGTTTCTAAGATAGTATATGGAATTTCTGACTCTTTAGTTACTAATGTTGTTTCACAAGCAGGTAAAGGAGCTGTTGATACAATTATCATTCCAGTCGATTTTGAAAGTGGACCTGTAGATACAATACTTCCATCTAAATTAGAATTAAATAAATGTAAGAATTGCGAGATTTGTGAACCTTCAAAAAAATGTCCAAATCAAGCTATAACTCCATATGAAGAAATTGATTTATTAAAATGTAGTGGTTGTGGGATTTGTCAAAATAATTGCCCATATGATGCTATTTCTGGCGGAAAAATAGTAACAATTTATATGCGAGAAATTGATATTGAAAATACTCAAAAACTTATTTCTATGGGTGATATAAAAGTATTAAAACATCCTGATGATGTTTTTGATTATTTTAAACCTTAATTATGAATTTTCACATACAAAATCAATTTCATCATTTAAACTTAAATTTTTCACAGAATCTTTTTTAAATTCTAAAATATATTTTGCCTTTTTAGAAGGAACATACACTTTCCATGGACTTAACCTAGCTATTTCAAAAACTTTCATTTTATTATCAATAAAATAGATATCTATATCCATAAACATAAAGAATGTGTGGATGGACGAGGTGTGTTTGTTTTTTGAATGTTCCATATTAAATACTAAGGCATAATTTATATTACTTTTAAACATTAATCCTTTTAATCTAGAAAAATAGCTATTTGCAAATTTTATAGGTGTTTCAATTATTTTAGATTTAGTTTTGTTATATATTAATGTTTTATTTTTAGTTTTCATAAGATTTTTCCTTATTTATAATAACATTTATATTATTTCTAATTAATAAAAAATAATAGATTATAATAATTTATTAAGTGATGGTAATATGAGAAATATTTTTGTAGATAAACTTAATCAAACTTATATTGAAGATCTCGATATTGAGATTGTAGAACGTAAAGGTATTGGACATCCAGATAGTATTAGTGATGGTGTTGCAGAATCTGTTAGTAAAGCTTTGTGTAATATGTATTTAGATGAATTTGGAGGAGTATTGCACCACAACACTGATGAAGTTCAACTTACTGCTGGAGAATCTAATCCTCTTTTTGGTGGTGGAGAGATTCTAAAACCTATTGACATTTTATTAACTGGTCGTGGAGTTTCAGAATTCGAAGGAGTTAAACTTCCTCTTGAAAGAGTAGCTATTGAAGCTGCAAAAGAATATTTAAATGACACTATAATTAATTTAAATGTTGAAACAGACACTGTTGTTGAATGTAAAATAGGTCATGGGTCTGGAGATTTAGTAGATGTTTTCAAAAGAGATGGTGCACCTTCTTCAAATGATACTTCTTTTGGTGTAGGTTATGCTCCATTTTCTGAGGTTGAATCATTAGTTCTTGCTACAGAAGAATTATTAAATTCAAAATCATTTAAAAAGAAATATCCTGCAGTTGGTCAAGATATTAAAGTTATGGGATTAAGAGAAAACGATAAAATTATATTGACTATAGCTTGTGCAATGGTTTCTAAATATGTAGCTAATAGAAATGAATATATTGCAATTAGAGAAGAGCTTAAGGATATCGTTTCAGATCTTGCAACTAAATACACAAATCGTGATGTTACAGTATTTGTTAATACTGCAGATAATGATGATATAAGTGATGAAGCAGGATATTATTTAACTGTAACTGGTACTTCTGCAGAAATGGGAGATGATGGATCTGTTGGTAGGGGTAACAGAGCTAATGGATTAATTACACCTTGCAGACCAATGTCTATGGAAGCTACTTCTGGTAAAAATCCTATTAACCATGTAGGTAAAATTTATAATATTTTATGTAATGAAATGGCCAATGACATTGTTGCAAATGTTGAAGGAATTAAACAAATTAATTTAATGATTTTAAGTCAAATTGGTAAACCTATTGACCAACCAAAAGCAGCTACTTCCCAATTGATTCTTGATGAAGGATACAAAATGGAAGAAGTTAGTAAAAAAGTGGAATCTATTATGGATTCTTGGCTTGAAGATATATCAGTTATAACAGAAAACGTTGTTAAGGGGAAAGCTAGAACCTTCTAAGTTTTACCTCTTTTTAAAACATAAGTTTTTTCTATAACTATATATTTTATTTACCATTTTTTTAATTTAATCAACTTTCTTAGTTTATCTAAAAACTAAAATTTTATTTTATTATCACACTAAAATTTTTATTAAATAAGGAGAATTGCCATGCCAATAAAAGAGGCAGAAAAATCATATAATCACAAAGAAATTGAAAAAAAAGTACAAAACTTTTGGAGTGAGGAAAAAATCTATTCTAAAGTTAATGAACTTAGAAAAGATGGACCAAAATATTCCTTTTTAGATGGTCCTCCCTACTGTAGTGGAAATATACATTTAGGAACTGCTTGGAATAAAATTATTAAAGACTCACATTTACGTTTTAAAAGTATGAGTGGATTTAATTTAAGACGTCAGGCAGGATGGGACATGCACGGACTTCCTATTGAACATAAAGTTGAAGAATTAATGGGAATAAAAAGCAAACAAGAAATTGAAAATGACATTGGAATCGACACTTTTGTAAATAAGTGTAAATCATTTGCAATGGAACATAAAGATTCAATGACTCAGCAATTCAAAGATCTTGGTGTTTGGATGGACTGGAAAAATCCATACATGACATTAGATCCAAAATATATGGAGTCCGCATGGTGGACGATGCAGAAATCTCATGAAAAAAATTTATTAATTAATGATTTAAGAGTAATAAGTTGGTGTCCTCATTGTGAAACTGCTTTAGCTGCTGCTGAAATCGATTATGAAGATAAAAAAGATCCTTCTATTTATGTTAAGTTTCCTGTAGAAAATAGCTCTAATGAGTATTTTTTAGTATGGACTACTACACCATGGACATTACCAGCAAATTTAGCTATTTCTATTAATCCTGATTTTGAATATGCATTTGTTAAAAAAGATGATGAAACCTTAATTCTTGCAGAAAATTTACTTGAAACTGTTCTAGGCCCAGCTACTACAATCAAAAAGATTAAAATAAGTTCTGAAGATAGTGAAGAGGAAGAAATATTAGAAGAAATTATAACTAATTATGAAATTGTCAAAACAGTAAAAGGTGAAGATTTAGTTGGTTTAAGTTATACTTATCCTTTAAGTAGTGAAATTTCAAAACAAGTTGAATTTGATGAAATTAAAAATGTTCACACTGTCTTACCTGGAAATCATGTAGAACTAGGTGAAGGTACAGGATTAGTTCATACTGCTCCGGGTCATGGTCCAGATGATTTTGAAATGGGTAAAAAATTTAATTTACCAATATTTTGTCCTGTTGATGAAAGAGGTATTTTTACAGAAGATGCAGGAAAATATTCAGGTATTTTTGTTAAAGATGCAAATCAAGAAATTATCGATGATATCTCTAATAAAGGATTAATGTATAAATTTGAAACTATCGAACATAGATATGGTGTTTGTTGGAGATGTAAAACACCTATTATTTATCTAGCTACTAAACAATGGTTTTTAAAAGTCACTGAAATCAAAGACAAAATGCTTGGAGAAATTGACAAAGTTAAATGGGTACCTGATTGGGCAGGAAAAGGAAGATTTCATGATTGGGTAGACAATGCAAAAGATTGGACAATTTCAAGACAAAGATATTGGGGTATTCCAATTCCTATTTGGGAATGTGAAGATTGTGGAAATATAAAAGTTATTGGTTCTATTAAAGAGCTTAAAGATAATGCAATCAATGAAATTTCTGTTGATGATGAAAAATTAGTACATAGGCCTCATGTAGATGATGTTGTTATAAAATGCGAAGAATGTAGTACTGAAATGAGAAGAATTTCTGATGTTTTAGATGTTTGGATGGATTCTGGTGTTGCAGGATGGGCATCTTTATATTATCCTCAAGAAGATAATTCTTTTGATGAATGGTTCCCATATGACTTTATAACTGAAGGTCATGATCAAACAAGAGGATGGTTTTATTCACAACTTGGTAGCGGTGTAATATCTCTTGATGAAAGTCCATATAAAAAAGTTTTAATGCATGGTTTTGTATTAGATGAAGATGGAAAGAAAATGAGTAAATCTTTAGGCAATGTTGTATCTCCAGAAGAAGTTATTGAAAAATATGGTGCAGATGTTTTAAGGTTTTACTTATTATGGGCTAATAAACCATGGGAAGATTTAAAATTTGTTTGGGATGAATTAAACAACATTAAAAAAATGTTTAATATTTTATGGAATGTTTATGTATTTTCAACTACATACATGTCTTTAGATAACTTCAATCCTCAAAAATGTAACAATGATAATATTATATTAAGAGATGAAGATAAATGGATTTTATCTAAAGCTAATACTTTATCAAAAGAAGTAGGTAATGATTTAGATAATTTATATTTCCATCAAGCTACAAGAAAAATAAACCAATTTATTTTAGAAGATTTAAGTCGATGGTATGTAAGACTTATTCGTGGAAGAACTTGGGTTGAAAGTGATGATCCTGATAAATTAGGTGCATATTACAGTCTTTATAATTCTCTTAAAATACTCATGAATGTAATGGCTCCAATTTCTCCTCATATTACAGAAGAAATTTATGAAAATTTAGTTAATAATGTAGTTGATACATCTAATTCAAGTATCCATATGAATGACTGGACTTTTGATGAGAATAATATCAATATTGAACTTGAAAATAAGATGGATATTGTAAGAAATATCATTGAAGCGGCTGCAAGAGCTAGAGATGTTGCAAAATATAAATTAAGATGGCCAGTATCTGATATTACTATAGTGTCTCAAGATGATACAGTTTTAAATGCTGTCAATGATTTAAAAGAAATTATCATGGATCAATCTAATACTAAAGAAGTTTTAACTTCTAATGAATTTGAAGAACTTTCTTTTATAGCTAAACCAAATCTTAAAACTTTAGGTCCTAGACTTAAAGGGGATATGGGTATTGTTAAAAAATACTTAGAAAATGCAGATGGAAATTTGGTTAAAAATGAATTAGATGATTTTAATATTTTTAAAATTGAAGAAGGAGATAAAGTTATAGAACTTTCAACAGAAGATATTTTGTTTGATACAGAACTTCCAGATAATATGGTTAGCTCAGAATTTGAGGGAGGTAATGTTTTTGTTAATACAAATGTTACTCCAGAAATTTTATCTGAAGCTATGTCTCGTGAACTTATTAGAAGAGTTCAAGATATGAGGAAAGATATGGATTTAGATGTTGAAGCTAATATTGATGTTATTATTCATGGAAATGATGAATTTATTAATTTAGTTAAACCACAAAGTGATTCTGTAATTAATGAAATAAGAGCTAATTCATTGATTTTTTCAACATCAGAGCCTTGTTGTGATTCTCCTGATGATTATTATATTAAAGATTGGAAAATTGAAGAATATGAATTAAATATTTATATTTTTAAAAAAAAGTCTTAAGGTGTTAAAATGGTTTTAACAGATTCTGAAATGAATTATATTAAAAAAACTATTAATAGAGAAATGAATCCTTTAGAAGAAGGAATGTTAGATGTAATGTTTTCAGAACATTGTTCATATAAAAGTAGCCGGCCTATTTTAGGTTTATTCCCTACAGAGGGAGAAAATATAATTTTAGGGCCAGGTGATGATGCAGGACTTGTATCTATAACTGATAAATATGCTTTAGCAGTAGGTATGGAAAGTCATAATCATCCTTCAGCTATTGAACCTTATGGTGGAGCAGGTACTGGAATTGGTGGAATTTTAAGAGATATTATTTCTATGGGTGCAATGCCTATAGCTTTATTAGATAGTATTCGTTTCGGGCCTTTAGATGACGAAAAATCAAGATATCTTTTTGAACATGTTGTAAAAGGGATTTCTGATTATGGAAATCGGGTTGGAATTCCTACTGTTGGGGGAGAAGTTGAATTTGATGAATCTTTTAGAGCAAATCCTCTTGTTAATGTTATGTGTGTAGGGCTAGTTGAAAAGGATAAAATTGTTCGAGGAATAGCTCCTAATATAGGGGATGTTTTCTTTTTAATGGGTGGAACAACTGGCCGTGATGGAATTCATGGTGTAACATTTGCATCAGAAGAATTAACATCAGATAGTGAATCTGAAGATAGACCTGCAGTTCAAGTTGGAGATCCATTTACTAAAAAAAGAGTTCTTGAAGCTTCTTTAGAAATATTAGATAAAATAGATGTTTCCGGAGTAAAAGATCTTGGTGGTGGAGGATTAACTTGCTGTATTTCAGAACTTGCTGATTCTTCTGAAAATGGAGCTTTTGTTGATTTAAATAAAATCCCTCTTCGTGAGGAAGGTATGACTCCTTATGAAATAATGTTATCAGAATCTCAAGAGAGAATGATTTTTGTTTTAAATCCTAAAGATGTTGATAAAGCACATGAAATATGTGAAAAACACGAAATTGTCTCAAGTGTAATTGGAACAGTAACAGATGGAGATAATATGGTTGTTGATGATGATGGTAATTCTCTTGCAGATTTGCCAACTATATTGCTTGCAGATCCTCCTTCTTTAAATAGAGAAATAAAACCTCAAAAATCAAATAAAGATTTAATCACAGTTGAAGATCCTGAAATCAAAGAATCTTTAATAAAAATACTATCTTCGCCGAATATAGCTAGTAAAAAATGGGTTTATAAACAATATGATCATGAGGTCCAAATAAGAACAGCTGTTAAACCTGGAGATGATGCAGCTGTTTTAAAAATAGATGATGAAACAGCTATTGCACTTAGTACTGATTCAAACACAATTCATACTAAACTATCTCCTTTTAATGGGGGAGCAGGTTCTGTTGCAGAATCTATTCGTAATGTAATATCTATGGGTGCTACTCCTTATGCTGTTGTTGACTGTTTAAATTTTGGAAATCCTGAAAATCCTGAAATTTTATGGCAATTTAAGGAATGTATTAAAGGAATGTCTCTTGTAAGTGAAAATTTCAATGCTCCAGTTATTAGTGGTAATGTAAGTTTTTATAATGAAACAGAAGGCATTAAAATTAATCCAACACCTGCTGTTGGAGTCATTGGTGTTGAGAACATTGAAAACATAAGGACAATGGGCTTTAAAGATGAAAATGATAAAATTATTTTTATTGGAACTACTTATGATGAAATTGAGGGGTCTGAATATCATAGGACAATTCATAATATTGAACAAGGTGAAGCTCCAGAAATTAGAATTGAGGAAGAAGTTTCAAATGGAAAAACTGTTTTAAACTTGGTTTCAAAAGATATTAATAAAAATATAACTGCTATTCATGACTGTTCAGCAGGAGGAATAGCTATTGCTCTTGCAGAAATGGCTTTATCTGGAAACATTGGTGCAAAAATTGATTCATCTAAAATAATTAAAGATGGAGATATTTCTTTAAATAACTTACTTTATTCAGAATCTCATGGTAGATATTTAATTACAGTTAAAGAAGAAGCTTTAGATGAAATTTTAAATAACATTGATGTTCCTGCAACATGTATTGGCGAAGTTAAAGGAGATTCTCTTAAAATTGATAATATATCTTTCAAGGTCAATGATTTAAAAAATGCATATAATGGTGTTTTGGAAAAGTATATGCCTTAATGTGGGGGTTTTCAATGTTTTTATCTAAATTATTACCTTTAAATGAAGCTCTATCTAAAATTGATGAAATTCAAAAAACAACAGAAATTGAAACAGTTCCTATTAATGAGTGCCATAATAGAATTCTTGCAGAAGATATTTATTCTGCACATGATTCTCCTCCTTTTGACAAGTCAGCAATGGATGGATTTGCTTTAATAGCTGAAGATACTTTTGGTGCATCTCAAGCTAATCCTAAACATTTAAAAATTATAGATCAAATTGGTGCAGGAGATTTTTCAGATAAAAAAATCTCTTCAGAAGAAGCCATTATCATTGCAACAGGAGCACCTATTCCTGAAGGTGCAAATGCAGTTTTAATGAAAGAGTATACAGAATCTGATGGTGATAATTTAGAAGTTCAATCTCAAGTAAGTCCTAAGGAAAATATATCTCCTCGTGCAGAAGATATTAAAGAAGGAGATAAAGTTTTAAATTTAAATACTTTCATACGTCCACAAGAGATTGGATTAATTGCATCTGCAGGATATAATGAAATTAAAGTATTTAAAAAACCAAGGGTTAAATTAATAATTACTGGAAATGAGTTAGTAGAACCTTCAAAAACATTAAATAAAGCTCAAATTATTAATTCTAATCAATATGTTATAAGGGCTATGATTGAAAGTGCTGGAGCTATTTGTGATGTATCTCATGAATATGATAATTTTGAGAATGTCAAAAAATCAATCAAAAAAGCTTCAAATGATTATGATATTGTAATAACTACTGGTGGAACAGCTATTAGTAAAGGAGATATTGTTATAGATGCTGTTGATAGTGTCGGTGAGGTAATATTTCATGGAGTTTCTATAAGGCCAGGTAAACCTGCAGGTTTTGGAATTGTTAATAATACTCCGGTTTTCATGTTTTCTGGGCAACCTGTTGCAGCAATGGGTCAATTTGATATGTTTGCTAGAAAATTTTTATTTAAAATGCAAGGTTTTGATTATAATTATCATATTGTTAAAAGAGAATCACGTGTAAAAATTCCATCAACTCTAGGAAGAACTGACTATATACGGGCAGTTTCAGATGATAATTTCACACACCATGTTTTAAATAGAGGTTCTGGAATAATCCGATCTATGGTAGAAGCTAATAGTTATATAATTATCGATGAAAATGATGAAGGAATTGAAAAAGGGGATTTAGTAAATATATTATTTTTTGATTCTATGAATTGGAATAGGTAGTTATATTATGAATGGAATTTGGTATTATGCAATAGCTTTTGTAGCTATTTGGTTTATAGCTATTGTATTTAAAAATAAACTAGAAAAATATGGGGTGGAAGTTGAATTTCCTGTTATTATGTGGAAAACTCAAAGATTAAGAGGGTTAATTAATAAAATAGCAAATATTTCTCCTAAATTTTGGAAATGGTTTATGAATGTAGGAATTGTTATTTCTGTAGGGTTCATGCTATTTATGGCATATGCATTAATAATTTCTTTAACAACAATTACTGAAACAGCTAGTGTAGCTATTTTACTTCCAGGAGTTGAAATGCCAGGTTCACCAATTTTTGTTCCATTTTTCTATGGATTTTTAGGTTTAGCTACAGTTCTTATTGTACATGAATTTTCTCATGGTATACTTAGTCGGGTTGAAAAAGTAAAAATTAAGTCTATTGGATTATTATTATTTGCAATACTTCCAGGTGCATTTGTTGAGCCTGATGAAGAGGATATGGAACAATCTAAAAAAAGCAGTAGATTAAGAATTTATGCTGCTGGATCAATGGCTAATATTACATTAGCTGTAATTGCACTTATAATTTTTTATTCAATCTCAAGTTTTGCTATTCCTGCTACTTTTGATGAGAATGGAGTCCAAATTGAAACTATTGTAAATGATGCTCCTGTTGAAGGTATATTAAGTGAAGGAATGATAATTAAATCAATTAATAATATTACTATTTATGATTCAGATAGCTATATTCAAGCTACTTCAACATTAAAACCCAATGATAATGCAACGATAACAACAAATGAAGGAACTTTTTCTCTACAATTAGGTGAAAATCCAAATAATCATTCTAGAGGTTATATGGGCGTTCAAGCTTCTAAAAATTTCATTGTAAAAGAAGACGTAGCAAATATGTGGGGTAATGATATACCTTGGGTTTTATTTGAGTTATCAGAATTGTTTAAATGGATATTTTTCCTTAATTTTGCTGTAGGAACATTTAATCTTCTTCCAATGAAACCATTAGATGGTGGACATATGTTAGAAGATATTTTAAGTTATAAATTATCTGAAAAAATAGTAAAACCTACTGTTAAATATATCTCTATGGTTTTTGCATTTATTATAGTATTTTCCATTGTTTATGGATTTATTGGTGGAATAATTTAAAAAAAGAAAAAAAAGAAGTATTAGAAGTATCTTTCTAATATTCCTTCTAATATTTTAGCGTGACGACCTTCATCTTTAGAACTGTCGTTGAAAAATTCTGCAGCGTCTTCAACACCTGATTTTTCAGATAATTCGGATGCTTCTTTTTTCTCAACATTAGCCATTTTTTCTCCTTCTAACATCATTTCAAGGTTTTCTTTTAATGTTGGTTTAATTACACCATTCATTTCTGCAAATCTTGCTGCATGTTCTGCTTCTTCTTTTGCAAGTCTTTTAAGTACTTCAGCTATTTCTCCATAACCTTCTCTTGAAGCTTGTCTAGACATTGCTAAGTACATACCTACTTCTTGGGTTTCTCCTAAAAAGTTATTTTGAACTTCTTTTTCAACATCTGTATCTTTTGTTATTCCTATTTTATGTTCATATTTTACCATTATAATAACCTCATAGTTTTCATATAAATATTTAATTTTTTTCATATATATTTTTTTAGAATTATATTTTTAAAATTATATTAATTAGAGTTTTTTAGCCTCTTGAACTAATTTTCTTCCTAATTCAAAACTCACAAGTTTTTCTTCATCATTTGGGACATAATAAATTTCTTCAGTGTCTACTACATTAAAACCACAATCAGATAATTCTTTAGCTAAAAATTCAGGAGTTCCTCCTTTTCCACCCATAGAACCAAAGGTTACACAAGCTCTTTCAATACCAGTTCTGTCAAACCTAAGGCCTTTTAAATAGTACATTATGTCTCCTACACTAGGATAGGGAACATCATTAATTGTTGGATCTCCAACAGCAATTGCTTTACTTGTTAAAATACTTTTAACAATTTCGCTTCGTTCATCTTCATGTAAATAAAATATTTCAACATCATATCCTTCAGCCATAACTCCTTCAGCTATTTCATGAGCCATAGATTGTGTTGAATAATGCATTGTATCATAAATTATTGTAACTTTATCTTCACAAACACCAGTTGCCCAGTTAGAATATGCTTCAATAACTTTCATTGGGTCTGTCCAAATTTGGCCATGTGATGGTGCAATCATTTTTATTTGCTCAAGTAATCCAAGTTCTGTGATTTCATTAAATTTTTTAAGTACTAATTTTGAAAGAGGAGTAATTAAATTAGCATAAAATTTTTTAGTTGCATCCATTAACACATATTCTGGAATGTCTGTATCTAATCGTTTTGAGAAACATAAATGTTGACCAAAAGCATCATTTGGGAATAATATTCCATCTTCTGCAAGTAAAGTAAACATACTGTCTGGCCAATGCAATAAAAATGCATCTAAAAATGCTAAAGTTTTATTTCCTAAAGATAATGAATCTCCAGTTCCAACAGTTATAAATTCAGATCCTTCAAGTCCAGGGTAATGTTTTAATAATCCTTTTATTGCAATTTCTGTACAATAAATTGGTGCATTTGGAAATCTTTTATGGAGATCTAGAAGTACGCCGCTATGGTCTTTTTCAACATGATTTTGTATAATATAGTCAATTTCTATTTTATCTTTTCCTTCTTGTTCAAATGCATCATTTATACGCGCCATTATTTCTTCTGTCTTTCCAGGATATGCATTATCAATTATTGCAGTTTTTTCACTACCAAATATGATATATGCATTGTAGCTTGTTCCATCTAATGTGTAGCCATGATAAGTTCTTAAATCCCAATCAAGTACACCTATCCAGTAAACACCTTCGCCTATTTTTTCTGCTTTTGCCTTCATAATTTCACCATTTTTTATAAATTTTTGATGTATGTTAATATAGTTTATGCAATATATATAGTTTGTCTTTACACGAACA
>JAJDHW010000018.1 GCA_030266405.1 Methanobrevibacter sp. OttesenSCG-928-I08 | reverse complement strand
AACTGATAAAGATGGAATAGCTAGATTAAATATTACATTAAACCCAAATAGCTACATTGCAACAGCAACATGGAAAGGATATTCAACAAGTAATGAGATTATAGTATTATAATCTCACACTTTTTCTTTTTTTTAAATTACAACTTAATCTAAAAATTACTCATTTTACATACAATTTTTATCAACTTAGCTATTTTAGTAAAAAGTCCTTTATATATCAAATTCTAATTTAAGTATAGAGGTGTTTTAACTGAAAGTCGAATTAATTATCTCAAAAGAGATTGATAAACCTGAAGCTATAATTAAATCAAGCAAACTAACAGAAAATATTAAAAAAGCTATTGATTTTCTAGAAAATATTGAAAAATCCTCCCATTTACCTGTTAAGAAAAATGGAAATATTAATATTTTAAATTTTAATGAAATTTTCATGATAAAAACAGAAAATAAGCAAAATAAAGTTTATACATATAATAATAGCTTCATTACAGATAAAAAATTATATGAACTTGAAGATATTTTAGATGATTCATTTATTAGAATATCCAAATCATCAATAATCAATATAGGAAAAATTGATCATGTTGCACCATCTTTTAAAGGAATTATGTTTATATCATTGAAAAATGGTTTAAAAGATAATATTTCAAGAAAATATCTTCCAATATTTAAAGAAAAATTAGGATTAAAATAAGTGATTAAAATGAATATGTCAGAAATTTTAAAATTAAGTTATATAGGTGCATCAACAGGTTGTTTGATTTTAGCTGTTGTTGAAATTTTAATAGCTAGTTCTATAGGTTGGTCTAATTTTGTAATTAATGGTTATGATATATTAAATTACACAATTGGAGGAATTATTATAGGTCTAGGATTTGCTCTTCCAAGTATTATATATGAAAACGAAAATATCCCTTCAATAGCAAAAATAGCTACTCAAATGGGAATTGGATTTATTATATTATTTAGTGTAGGAGTTTATCTTAATTGGATTCCAGTAAATTTAGGCATATGGCCAATAATAACATGGGTAATAATAGCTTTAATATTTGGATTTAGTGTATGGGCTTGTTTTTATCTTTATTGTAGAAATGAAGCCCAAAAAATTAATAATCAAATTAAAAAAGTAGTTAAATGAATTTTATCTCATTTTAGCTACTTCTTCTACAAAGTCATTTAAGACTTTATCAGATAAGCCTTCAATATATTTAATAGATCCTGCACATTCATGGCCTCCACCATCAATACCTGCTTCTGGAATCTTTGATATTAATTCACCAATTATTTCATTTAAATTAAAACCAAATTTCTCATTAACAGCTTCTGTAGCTCTTATAACTCCAAAATCAGGACCATATGCTAAAGTTACAATAGGATTTTCTTCACCTATACTTTTAGCTATCTTGTCATGTACAAAGCCACAAGTTTTACCTGGAGCAGGGAATGTAAATTTATGAGCATATTTTTCAACATCAAGCTCATTAAATATAATGCCATTTTCTAATGTTTTTTGGCTAATATTAGGTAGAGCTGCTTTAAGTTGAGTGTCTACTCTTTTTTGATATTCTTTAAATAATGCATTAATCATTTTTTCATGTTTATCAATATTATCAACAGCTAAAATAGTATCCATTATTCCTCTACCATTCATAAATCTTAAGAAATATGCCTCGAAATCAACACATTCAGCTATTTTTGAAAGTTCTTCATGAGTAAATCCTTTCTTCTCAGCTATTTCTATATATTGATATACTTCACCAGATTCTGCATGATCTCCAATTGATGCAACAGCTGGAAGATGTTTAATTGTTTCTAAAACATCTGGGTTAATAATATTTGCAACTTCAGTTGATAATGCTCCTGCAGTTAGTTGAGAATCTCCTCCAACTAAATAAGGATTAACATGTGTATCGACATATTCATCAACTGCAACCTTACCATCAATAACTTCTCCAGGGAAATGATGATCAATTACAACTATTTCTATATCATAAATTTTAGCTTGCATTAATGATACAATATCCTCTTCAGTAGATCCATTATCCAGTAATACAATTAAAGGTAATTTTTGACCATGCCTTTGGAGGTCTTCAAGTGCAAAAGATAAGTCTTTTACAACATCTTCAAGTTCGTAAAATGGAGCTTTACTTGGAGAACGTTTAAAATAATGCCAAATAGCATCATTATTTGGATTAATATCTTCAATTAAAGGAAGAATAGCTTTTTCCATTGCAACTCCTGCGCAAATACCGTCTGCATCAGCATGGTGTCTAATTAAAATAGACCTACCATCTAAAATAGCTCTTCTAATAGTTTTTGCAGCTTTCCTCATTTTAGGTTTTAAATCATTTAAAACATTACTTTTAACTAAGAAATCAACTTCAGGAGGTTCTGCTTTCTCATCTAAACCTTTCTCAATTAAATCTTTAATGAATTTTTCACTTTCCCCACCTAGTTTTGTTATTGATTTAGATTCAATTTGAGTTTTACCCCCATGTTGATTTACATCCCCTAAAACTTCAATAACATTTCCTATTTCGATATCAGGATAAGCTCTAACACCTGCTTCATCAAAAGCAGCTACCCAAGTAATACTTGATTCATCAGTAATTGTAAATATTGTAGGGCCAGATGTTTGTTGAATTTGTAAAACTTCTCCATTGATTTTTATTACTTGTCCCATTACTCCTTCTAAATCAATGATTTTAGTTCTTTTGATTTCTTTTTTAAGAGTTTCGATATTATAATTTTTAGCATATGCTTCTGTAAGATCTATTTGTCTCTCTTTAGGTTTAATTGCAGTTACTTTTACAATAACCTCATCACCAACATTGAAGTGTGAAGTATCTCCCCTCATAAGCCCCCAAACATTATTATTTAAAGTTACAAAAACACCATATTTTTCTGTTCTAGTAATTTTACCTATGTATAATTTTTCTTTATCCATATCTTTCATTTCACAAAGAGGATCTAATTTATACACAGTTTTTACTTCGTTTTCTTTATCTCTTCTTTCTTTTTCTTTCATTTTTTCCTCTTTGAGTATTTTATCACATTCTATACAGTAATCATATTTAGGATCAATAGCTTTTCCACATTCTCTACAAACACTAACTACACCAGTACCATCACAATATTCACAATCTTCATAAATAGGTACCTGACCTTTTCCATTACATACTTCACAAGGAATATCTTGATCAGTTTCTAGGTCAAATTTTGCTTTTGCATTAGTGTTTACACTTTTAAAATGATCCCCTAATTCTATAACATCTTCAAAACCAGTTCCACCACAGCTATCACATTCTTTATAATCGACTATAACTGAAGTAGACCCCTTACATTTTGGACAATCTTTTTTCAATTTAATACCTCTTATTAATTAAAAATGGAAAAATTCTTTAAATAGCTCTGGATTATTAATAACAATTTGATTTCTTTCATTTTGAATATTTATAGCTTCATTCATTTTAGAATTTGCAATTTGAGCATAATTATTTCCATTTGTAATATCATTATTATTAAAGCTTTTAGAAGCTAAAAGTAAATTAGATGATGCATTATATTTTAAATTAATTTCATCTTGTAGTAAATTTAAATACTCAATATATATTGTTTCATTGAGTCCTTCATAATATTTATTAGTTTCTAATACATTATCTTTAGCTTTCCTAAATTCATTTGAAGCTGAATTAGCTTTAGTATCCGCTTCAGCATAATTTTTTGAATTAAGTGCTGTTATTGCATCATTATAATACTCATCACCCTTAACAATCTGATCGTTAATTTCAGGCATGATTTCATTAATATTATCAAGAGGACTATTAATACAGCCACTTACAAAAATAGTTAATATTAAAACAATACAAAAAACTAGTTTATTTTTCATAATCTATCAACAATAAAATATATAAAATTACTTATATATTTAATTTGTGAAAATTATAAAAAAAGAAAAAAAAGAAAAATTAATCAGATGGCCATAAGCCATGAATATTACAATAAATTCTAGCTTTAATATCTCCATCTTTATAATTAACATCAAATGTAGCAGATGGTTCATCACCAGGATTTAAGCTTTTTCTAAAAATTTCATCATCAATACAAAGTTCAATGAAGGTAATCCAATGTTCTTTTTCCATAGGATGAGGAATTTCTCCAACATCAACTTTAACTGCATTTCCTTCAACAGAAATTATAGGAATATGTTTTACTCCA
Source organism: Methanobrevibacter sp. OttesenSCG-928-I08 (assembly GCA_030266405.1). GTDB lineage: Archaea > Methanobacteriota > Methanobacteria > Methanobacteriales > Methanobacteriaceae > JAHKLT01. Next base: position 11,835 of record JAJDHW010000018.1, on the reverse strand, counting down.
CCTTCTTCTTTTTGAACAGCTTCTAATAATTCCATTGGTTTTTCACAACAAACTAATTCTCCAGGGCCTTCGTGAACTACTTCTATTACCATCCCACAAACATCACATTTATATATATCGTTTAATACTGTCATTATCTCAGCTCCTAAATTAATTAAATATAATATATGTTAAACAAATTATTTAAAATTTGCTTTTTATTTTAAAAATAATTAATTTAAGAGATATTATTATTAAATGATAAAAATTTTTAATTATTCTTTTTAAATAGTTTATATATTATTAAAAACATCTTATTTTAATTTTAAATAGTTTTTATATTAAGACATTAGATTTTAACATATAATAAGAATAATTTTTTTACGCTAATTTTAATGTTACCTAGGGTAACATTTATATACTTTAACTTAGAAATAATCAATTGTAACCCTTGGTAACAATTACCTAAGGTAACAGTGTTTGGAAAAATAAATAAATTAAAAGAGGTAAAAAAATGTTATTTAATGAAAATATCGATGAAAATGAATTTTCTACAGTAAATTTTTTAGAGATAACTAATAAAGCATATATGCTCTATTTAAATCAAAAAATTGAAGATTTACACCTAAGTATAGAACATATCCCATTTATAATGGAACTTGAGAAAAATCAAAACATTTCTAAAAAAGATTTAATTAATTATATATTTGAAAATGGTAAATCTGCTGTCAAATCATTAGTAGAATTATACTACTTTGGAATAATTAAAAAATCTGAAAAAGAAGATGTTAGTGATAAATATGATGATATTAACATATCTTTAACAGAATATGGGGAAAAATTAGCATTAAAAATAAATGAAATCAACAAAGAATGGGAAACTTTAATTTATACAAATTTAGAATCTTCTGATAAAGAAAAATTAATGAAAAATATATCAGAAATAGCTATTAGTTCTCTTAAAATAAATGAAAATATTGAAAACATTGATGAAACTAATGCTTCAAAAGCTAAAAAATTTATTAATAAATTTATAAATAAGCTATTTTCTAAAGATTTCCATAATAGAAAAAGAAAATCCAATAATTCATATAGAAGAAAAGGAAATCATCCTGATTTTGATATCTATACATTTCATAAAATGAGATGTTTTGGAGATAATTTTGATGAAATGAGAGAAATATCCAGATTTCACAGATGTGATAATTCAGATATAGAAAAAATACCAGGTTTTCATAACTATGGTGATCAAAATAAAGACCATATGCCTAATTTTCCTAAATACCCCAAACCAGGTTTTGATAAAATGAAAAAAATGCCTAACTTTCAAAAATGCAATAATCAAAATGAAGATACATCAAAAGATGAATTAGATTATGAAATAGAAAAATCTTTGGAATATATAGAGATTTTTGAAGGATTATATGACTTTGAAAGATGATTTTCAATTAAAAAATCTTTTTAATATAAATTCTTCTTTTTTATATAAATATCTAAATGAATAAATATAAACAATAACAAATAATTAATAAAGTGATTAGATGGATGAAAAGAAAAATAATTCAAGAGACGAATTTTTAATTAGTGATTTAATTAGTATAATCTATAAATCTTATAAACATTATTTAATCCATCAATTATCTAAATTAAATGTTACTCCTGGACAAATTCCTTTTATTATGGAACTAATGCATTCTAAATCTCTTTATCAAAGTGATTTAACAGAAAAATTACTTTTAAGTAGAGCTGTAACTGCTAAAACTCTAAAAAAACTTGATGAAAAAGAAATTATTGAACGAGAAATAGCTGAAGATAATCGTCGTAAAAATAAAGTTCATCTTACAGAGAAAGGAAAAGAAATAGCTATTAAAGTTGATAAAATAGAAAAAGAATGGAATAGTATCGTTGTAAATAATTTTTCTAAAGAATTTGCTGATTTTAATGAAGATGAATTAAAAGAAGTATTAACTTCACTTGCTAAATCTTCTACAGAAGCTATTGTTGAAAAAAGAAAAGACAGCGAAAATGACTTTGATATGTTCTTTAATACTCCAGGTTTTGGTGGTCATCCATTTAAAGGACATCATAGAGCTAATCACTTTGAAAAATCTTTTTTTACATCAGAATTTTTTAAAAGAAGAGATGGATTAAGAGAACATTCTAAAAGACATTCAAGAAAACCTTAGTTATTAAATCTCTAAATTGTAATAATCACAAAGATCTGTTAAATTACAAATATCGCAATTAGGATGAATTGGTTTACAGATTGTTTGGCCAAATTGAACCATTAAATCATTTAATAAAATCCATTTATCCTTAGGAACTATTTTTTGAAGCTCTATTTCTGTTTCATCAGGGTCTTTAGTATTAACAATCCCCCATCTATTTGAAATTCTGTGAACATGAGTATCAACTGGGATAGCTGCTTCTTCAAAAGCAAATACTAATACACAGTTTGCAGTTTTACGTCCAACACCAGGTAAAGTTAATAGCTCTTTCATATCATTTGGAACTTCTCCACCATATTGGTCTATTAAAATTCTTGAAACCTCTTTAATTCTAGAAGCTTTAACTCTATAAAAACCAGCAGGCCTTATTAATTCTTCGATGACTTCTATATCTCCGTCAACTACTTCATAAATATCTTTGTATTTATTAAATAAATTTTCTGTTGCTTTATCTGTATTTTCATCACGAGTTCTTTGAGATAATATTGTTCTAATTAATACTCTATAAGGATCCCTATCTTCAAAAACTCTAATTTCATACAAATCTAATAATCTATCAATAATTATTTCAATTTTATCAGTATTTGACATATAAATCATCTTTTATTTAAGTTCTAAATTAACACCAATTTTAGCCATTACTTCAATATAATTTGGAAATGAAACATTGAATACTTCCCCATTTAAAACTGTTACATCATGTTTTAATCCAAGAAGTGAAAATGCCATAGCTAATCTATGGTCTTTATGAGAATCAACAGTTCCAGAACTTACTCCATCACCAATAATCATCCCATCTTCTAATTCTTCAACATCACAATTTAGTTTTTTAAGTTCTAAGCATGTAGTAGCTATTCTGTCTGTTTCTTTAAATCTACCATGTTTAACGCCTGAGATTTTAGTTTTTCCCTTAGAAATTGCTCCTAAAATAGCTACAGTTATAAGTAAATCTGGTGCATCTGATAAATCTATATCAATCCCATTTAAATTTCCATCAGATTCAATAATAACATTATCATCATTAATAATTATTTTACATCCCATTTGTTCTAAAATAGATAGTATAAGTTTATCTCCTTGTTTAGAATCTTTAAATAAATTTAATAGTTTTACTTTTCCGCCTAAAATAGCTACAGCTGCAAGTATATAAGAAGCTGAAGAATAATCTCCTTCAACAACATAATCAATAGATTTATAACTTTGAGGAGTCACATTAAAGTTTTCAATACCACATTTTTTCAATTCTTTCTTACAATCATCATGTTTTGTAAATGTTGCATTTTTAACTTTTACTCCAAATTTATTCATTATATCAATAGTCATATTAACATAAGGTTGTGATATAAATTCAGGTAAAACAAAAAGGTCTAGACCTTTTTTAGATAATGGAGCCGAAATTAAAAGTGATGATATAAATTGAGAGCTAATACCTCCAGAAATAGTTGTTTCCCCTCCAATATAACCTGGATATACAGTAAGTGGTGCTTTTTCATTAGATGATTTAATTTTAACTCCTAATGGTTCTAAAGCATCTATAAGTGGACCCATAGGCCTAGTTTTTAAAGATTCATCTCCTGTTAAAGTAACTTCATTATCTGATAATCCTGCAATACTTGTTATTAATCTAAGTGTTGTTCCAGAATTAGCTAAATAAATAGGTTTATTAGAGCTATTATGAATTTTAGAAGTACCTATAATTTCTAAATGATCATTTTTAAAATTTATTTTAGCTCCTAATGATTTACAAACCTCAATTGAAGCTAAAGTATCTTCTGATAATAATGCATCATAAATTTTAGATTTTGAAGAAGCAAGTGATGCTATTATAATTGCCCTATGAGAATAACTTTTAGATGAAGGTGTTTTAACAACTCCCCCAATATCAAATACTTCTTTAACTTTAAGCTTCATTTAAATCATTATCTTTCAATTTCAAGTATAATATCAATTTCATCAGAATTTACAATATCTACTTTCTCCCCACTTGTTCCAACAACTTCTTTTTTAAGATTTAAAAAGTCAGATGTTATAACAAGTCCATCAATATCGATTTCCCCATCTTTTTCTAATGAAATAGCTATTTCATCTAATGGAGTAGATTTTAAAAATCCTATAATTTTACCTGCATCATTTTTAAATTTAGGACCGATTTTAGCCATATCCGGTATTATTTCAATAACTTTTTCATGTACTTCTGGTTTTCCTGATTTAATATTCAGAGAAGATATTTTTAAAGTTCCTTTAATATCATCTTCAAATTCTTCAAAGATTGTTTTTAAATCATTATTTGTAAATACATTTACTTTAGCTAATGGAACATTTAAAGGTATTTTTGATGATGATTTAAATCTTCTAATCTCATCAATTAAAGAAATAGCTATTTCTCCTTTATTTTCAAAATCTTTATTAATTAAATCATTATTTACATCAGGCCACATACCTTCATGAATAGAATTATCTAAGTCAAAGTATTGATAGACTTCTTCTGTAAAAAATGGTATTATTGGAGATAATATTTTTAAAGATGTTTCAATAACTGTTTTTAAAGTATATTTAGCAGCACGCCTTGATTCATCTGAAATACTATCATCATATAATCTATATTTTACAGCTTCGATATATTCATCACAGAAATCATGCCAAACAAATTTTTCAATTGAATTAATAGTACCTGCATAATTATAATTTGAAAAATCATTATCTACATTTGAAATTAAATTGTTTAATTTTGATAAAATCCATTTATCAATTGGGTTAAAATTATTTGAAACTTCACTATATTCGATATCTTCATCAAAAATATGCATACTGATAAATCTAAAAGCATTCCAGAATTTTCTTAAAAATTTATACCCATGTTTAATATCTTTCCAATCAAATGCTACATCTGAACCTGGAACACTATTTGCTGCCCAAGTTCTAAGTGCATCAGCACCATAAGATGAAATTACTTCTTCAGGAGATATAACATTTCCTCTAGACTTACTCATTTTAAATCCATCTTCACCAAATACCATACCATTAATTACAATATCTTTAAATGGTTTCTCTCCAGTAAGAGCAAGTGTTCTAAGAATTGTATAAAATGCCCAAGTTCTTATAATATCATGACCTTGTGGGCGAATATCTGAAGGGAAATTATCAGTGAAATTCTCATTTGGCCATCCAGCTATTGATAAAGGAGAAATAGAACTATCCATCCATGTATCTAAAACATCTTCTTCTGCTTTGAAATTTGTAGAACCACATTTACAAGGTTTTGAAGGAGAATCTTGAGTTGGATCAATTGGTAGCTCTTCAACTTCAGGTAAAATTATTTCACCACAATCTTTACAATACCAAACAGGAATAGGAGTTGCAAAAATTCTCTGTCTTGATACACACCAATCCCATTCCATTGAATCAGCCCAATTAAGAAGACGGCTTTTCATATGTTCTGGAACCCAATTCATATCTTCAGCAGCACCTTTAATTTTATCAGTTAATTGACTAGCAGCTATAAACCATTGTTTTTTAACTAAAATTTCAACAGGTGATTTACATCTCCAGCATAAACCAACATTTTGCTCTACTGTTTCTTTTTTAAGAAGATATCCTTCATTATCTAAATCTTCAATAGTTTTAACTTTGCATTCTTCAAGAGTCATTCCTTCATATCTTCCAGCTTGACTAGTCATTAATCCTTTCTCATCAATAGCTTCGATGATTTCTAAATTATGTTTATTAACCCATTTTACATCTGTTTTATCCCCAAAAGTACAGACCATAACAGCTCCAGTACCATATTCTGGATCAACTTCATCATCAGCTATGATTTTTACCTTTTGACAAGACAAAGGTACTTCAACATATTTATTTAAGAGATTAGAATATCTTACATCATCCGGATGAACTACAACTGCAACACATGCAGACATAAGTTCTGGACGAGTTGTAGCTATTAAAACACCTTCATCACTAGGATCTGCTTGTTTGCCTGAAAGTTTAGAACTAGCTATATTTTCATAATTAGATTCTTTCGCTGGAGGAAAATTAACATAATTTAAAAATGTTTCATTCTCACTATATTCCACTTCAGCAAACGCAATAGCTGTTTCACAACGAGGACACCAATTTACAGGATGAATTCCTTGATAAAGTAATCCATTATCATACATTTGTAAAAATGAATGTTGAGTCTTCTCCATATATTCAGGAGTCATTGTAATAAATTCTCTACTCCAATCTTGAGAAAATCCAAGAGATTTCATTTGGTTTTTCATTGTAGCTATGTTTTCTGTTGTTAAATCAACACAATATTTTCTAAATTGAGTTCTTGAGACGTCATTCTTTTTAATATTATGAGTTTCTTCAACTTTAACTTCTGTTGGAAGACCATGACAATCCCACCCTTGAGTAAATAAAACATCATTTCCTTTTAAACGCCTATATCTTGCATTCATATCAATATAAGTCCAATTTAAAACATGACCTAAATGTATAGACCCTGTAGGATATGGAGGTGGAGTATCAATTACATATCTAGGTTTTGTTCCATCACCTTTAAATTTATAGATTTTTTTATCTTCCCAGGTTTTTTCCCATTTTTTTTCACAATCTTGATTATAATCTTTTGGAATATTATTTTCTGACATATCTGTTCTCCAAAAATAAGTAAAAATAAAATTTAAAATTCAATACATTAATATTAGTTAACATGATAAATATAATTTTTCTTAAATTAAAAATTTAGCATAATAAAATATAATTAGAATTTTAACATAAACAAAGATATTATTAATATGATTTACAAAAATATATTACATAAATATAAATATTAAAAATCTTAAAATATGGTGAATAAATGACTCTATTATGGTTTTATATAGCTATTGTATTAGCTATTAGTGATACAATACACACACAAATAATATGGAGAATGCTTACTAATTTTTATATTGTTTTAGGTGGTTTAATTCATAGTACTGTTCACTCAGCAATGCAAACATGGATTGCTCATGAATTAATAGAAGCACTGTTTCATTTTTGTATATTATCTTTAGTGTTTTTATCATTAGAAATAGGAATACTTGCAGCAGGCATACATTTTGTAATTGATATATTCCATTCAATGTTTATTAGAGATATGCCAGAAATTCCTCACAGAGCAATGCACTTTATAATAGAATCTTTATTTTTCATACTTATATTTGGGTTATAATTAATTTTTTATGGAGAACAATTAAATGCCAGTAATTACATTTAAATATAGTGATTTAGAAGAATTTGGTATAAATATTGATAAAAAGGAACTTATTGATACTATACCTATGATGGGAAGCGATATAGAAGATTTTAATGATGAAGAAATTAAAGTAGAATTCTTCCCTAATCGTCCTGATAATTTATCAATAGAAGGAGTAGCTAGGTCTTTTAAAGGATTTATTTCACAAGAAGTAGGTCTTCCAGAATATAATATAACCCATTCTAATGAAAAAGTAAATGTAAGTAGCGAAGTTGTAAAAATTAGACCGTTTATTGCTTTTGCAAAAATCAAAGGAGTTAATTTTAAAGGAGATAAACTTAAACAAATAATGGATTTCCAAGAAAACTTACATTGGGTAATTGGAAGAGATAGGAAAAAAGTAGCTATTGGAATACATAATGCAGATCCAATTAATGAACCCTATGAATATATAGCTACCAAAAAAGAAGAACATAGTTTTATCCCCCTTGAGAAAGAATCTCCAATGACCCCTCAAGAAATAATAACAGAACATGAAAAAGGTGTTAAATATGCACACCTTCTTGAAAGCTATGACATGTATCCTTTAATTACAGATAAAGATAATCAAGTTTTATCAATGCCACCAATTATAAATGGTGAATTAACTAAACTTACAGAAGATACTACAAATATTATTGTAGATGTTACAGGAACTGATGAAAAGGCAGTTAATCAAACATTAAATATAATTTGCTCTTCTTTTGCAGAAGCAGGCGCACAAGTACAGACTATGGATGTTGTATATCCTGATAAAATTATTACAACTCCTGATTTAAGTCCTGAAGAAAAAGAAGTTCATGTAGATTTAGCAAATGAATTAATAGGTGGAGTTAATTTAAATTCAGAAGAAATTTCAAAGTTACTTAAAAAAGCAAGGTTTAATGCAGAAATAATTGATGAAAATACTGTTAAAGCAATAATTCCATCTTATAGAATCGATATTTTACATGAAGTAGATATTGTTGAAAATATAGCTATTCAATATTGTATAAATAAATTAAATTCTGAAATTCCAGATATTTCAACAGTTGCATATGAACATAACTGGTTTAAATCTGAAAAAATACTTAGAGAAGTTATGGTTGGTCTTGGTTTTCAAGAAGTTATGAGTTTAATGCTTACAAGTGAAAAATCTCACTATGAACAAATGAATCAGAAAGAAGAAGAACATGTTCAAGTCTCAAAACCAATTACAATTGATAGAACAATGATTAGAACCAGTTTAATAAATAGCTTAATGGAATTTTTAGAAGACAATAAACATGAAGATCTTCCTCAAAAGATATTTGAAATTGGTGATGTATTATATCTTGATGATACAAAAGAAGTTAAGGTTAAAACTTCTAAAAAATTAGCAGGACTTATTTGTCACTCAACAGCTAATTTTACAGAAATAAAATCAAATGTAGAAACAATTTTAAGTAATTTAGGTTATTCCATGGAATTATCCTCATCAGATAATCCGAGTTTTATATCTGGAAGAGCGTCTTCAGTTAAAGGAACATCAGAAGTAGGTGAAATAAAAGGATTCTTTGGAGAAATTTCACCAAAAGTAATTAGAAACTTTACTCTTGAATATCCAGTAATAGCTTTTGAAATAGAATTTTTGTGAAATAAGTTCCTAAAAAATTTACACATAATATGTTTTTATTTTAATATAAGTAAAATAAAGAATTTATTATGATATTAACCACAAAAAACCTTTTGACTTTTAATATCAGAGTATAATGTAAGATTACTTGTTTTTACAACATGTATTATCTTACTCCATTTTTTTTCTTCAGGTAACAATTTTCCAAGTAAATTATCTAGTTTAAGAATATAGTCTGCACAAAATGTAACATCTTTTTCACCATCAAAAATTGCCACATAGAAAATGTCTGATTCTACTATATCCTGAAAGAAGTGACTACCAAAAGATAATTCAGGTACCAATCCTCCTTGATTATATGATACCTCACAAAGTGCTTTTATATTGCATAATTCACTGAAATGTACTGGAACGCCTAAAGAAGGTGTTGTTGTTCCCCATCTCCCAGGTCCTATAAGCATTGTATTTTTATCTTTTAAATTATCATTTAATATACCAATAATACGAGCAATTGTGTATTTTTCACGTTCACTAAGAGCAAGGTATTCTTGAGCTTTTACAAAAATTACATAATCTAGAGGAATTCTAACATTTCCCCCCATAAAATTTCCTATAGAAGAAAAGAATATATTTTTTTCACTAGATTCAGGGATATTAACAACTTTCCCTGGACCTTTTGTTTGTAATGGACGGCATTGTACAAGATTAAATTTATAATTTCCTTCTAAATCAAAGTTTGTAGTAAATTCAATATCTAAAGGATAATTATACGCTTTTTTTAATGTAGAAAGAACATTTGTCATGAATTTTGGAAAGTTTGTGTCTTTTATGAGCTTTTTAAAGTTTAAAATTTGAGGTATTTGATTTATAGGCCTATTTAATTCTTGTAATCGTTGAAGAGTAGGAAAATCTGGGCTGAAAAATAATTCATTATTTGTTCGTAAATCCATATTGTAAAAAGAATCTACTGGCACTTCATCCATCTTATTTTCAAGTAAATTAAGGACATCGACTTTATGTTGTGAAAATTTTCTTTCATCACCATGAACAACAGGAGGCATTTTTGTTGGGTTGTCTAATGGAATAATATGAGCATAATCACCAGATATACGGTCAACTGCTCGAGTTCCAAGCCCAAATACTAATCTTAACATTCCAGCATCAGAATCCATTTCTTTATCCCATACATACAAGTTAGTTGAATGACCTACACCAGCTAAATGTGGGAAAAACAATTCATCATAATGATCACCAGAAACACGTTGAACAAGAATAGCCATTTGTTCATCTTTTTTAGCAAGTCCACGTTCTTTACGATAAGTAATAGCATCTTTATTCATAGTACTTGCATAAACAGTACGTACTGCATTTTCAAATGCTTTAAATCTTTCTTCAGGAGATCCTTGATTGGCGCAAAAAACGCTTTCATATTTACCAGCAAAAGCATTACCAAAATTATCTTCTAAAAGTGAACTTGATCTAACAATAATTGGAGACTGGCCAAAATATTCCAACATCTGATAAAACTGCTCACGAATTAAGTCTGGGAATTTTCCATTAAGAAATTTTTCATGTAACTCATTTGCAAGAGAAAAATAACCTTCAGGAGTTTTTTGTTCATAATACAACTCCCACCAATCATTATACAAAATATAAGTATAAAATATATCAGAACCTAAATAAAATGAGTCATGTTCCTCACAATAGTTTTGTAAATTGTCATTCAAATCTTTTTCAAGGATTTTTTTTCCTAAAAGCATACCTACACTTTTTCCACCAATAAATCCAGTTCCTATTTCTCGAGAAGCAATATTGAGAATATCTTGTAAAGTAAAATATTTCGTGAATAATTTTGCAATACGAGAATCTTTACCTATAATCAAAGAAATTAGTAATTGTTTCATTTCTTCTTGTTTTTCCACAGATTTTTTAAGAAGCATTTTTGCTTGTTCTAGATTGATTTCCCAATAATCTCGTGCTTGTGTGTTAATTTCTATGTTTGATAAAAGAGAAGCAGTTTGTGCACTTGATGTAATTGAAATAGCTTCATCTCCCTTTATTAAATGTGGGAAAAACATTGTAGGAGAGTAACGCCCCCAAACTTTAAGAGGATGTATGTATATTTTCTTATCTAAACAATAAATATCTAAAAGTACCTGTGTTGTTTCACGTATATTAGCTATTGTAGAATGAGTATGAACTCCCCTTATAATAGAAAAATATGCTACTGTATCAAGTTTATATAAAAATGGGCATGCTACACGGAAAAAATTCCCAATCATCAAATCAGAGTACCAAAATTCCAATAAATCACTTAAACAGTCAAAAACATAAAATGTTTTAAATCCTTCTTTTTTTATTATATTGTGTATTTTAGTAGCAAAATTTTCAAATCCTTTAGATGCGTCTATTTTATATGTTACTGAAGGTTCATCTTCATCCATCAACGGTTCATGACTTCCAAAACGAAAATAAACAAGTCTACGCCCTTCTTTTTTTGATTTATCAATGAAAAAACGAACTACTTGAGAATATTCTTCAATGGATTGTACTTGCCAAACCACATTATCTCCTAAACGCAACATATCAATTGCTTGATCTAAACCTGTAATTCCTGTACTTACTTTATTATTAATTGGCATTTTTCCATTTCCTTTATTCATAATTTTATGTTAATTGAAAAACTATAAATTAAATAAAATTTTATTTTAATTTTTCATATTAAATTATTTATCAAACTCCCCCAATATAATAATGAATATATTTATGAT
>JAJDHW010000017.1 GCA_030266405.1 Methanobrevibacter sp. OttesenSCG-928-I08 | reverse complement strand
TGTTCCTTTTTATAAAAAAAAGTTAGATGATGCGGGTGTATCTGTAGAGGATATCAAAACATTGAAAGATATTGAAAAACTACCTTTTACCACAAAAACAGATCTTAGAAGTGCATATCCCTTTAAAACATTTGCAGTTCCTGATGAGGAAATAATTGAAATTCATACCTCATCAGGTACAACTGGAAAACCAACAGTGTCTGGTTATACTCAAAAAGATATAGATATTTGGGCAGAAATTGTTGCAAGAGCTATTGATATGGCTCTTGGTGAGAAAACAGATAAAATTCAAAATTGTTATGGTTATGGTTTATTTACTGGTGGATTAGGAATTCATCATGGAGCTCATAAATTTGGAGCAACAATAATTCCAATATCTGCAGGAAATACTAAAAGACAAGCAGAAATAATGCATGATTTTCAAAGTACTATCTTAACATGCACTCCATCATATGCTATGTATTTAGCAGAATATCTTGAAAAAGAAGGATATGGTCCTGAGGACATAAGTTTAAAATCTGGTATTTTTGGAGCCGAAATGTGGACTGAAGAAATGAGAAATGAGCTTGAAAAACGTTTAGGAATTGTTGCATTGAATATCTATGGATTAACTGAAATTATGGGTCCTGGTGTTGCACAAGAGTGTACTGTTAAAAATGGATTACATATATCTGATGATCATTTCTATCCTGAAATTATAAATCCTGAAACTGGTGAAAGCTTAGATTATGGTGAGAAGGGTGAATTAGTTCTTACAACATTAACAAGAGAAGGAATGCCAATAATTAGATTTAGAACTAAGGATATTACTACTTTAAGAGATGAAAAATGTGAATGTGGTAGAACTCTTATTAGAATGGATCGTATAACTGGTAGAACCGATGATATGTTAAAAATTAGAGGAGTTATGGTTTTCCCATCACAAATTGAAAAAGCATTATTCAGTATAGATGGTGCAAGTCCAAATTACCAAATTATTGTTTCAAGACCTGATTATTTAGATGAATTAGAAGTAAAAGTTGAAGCATCTAAAGAATTATTTTCAGATGAAATGAAGAATATGGAAAAAATTGAAAATCAAATAGCTGATGTTATTCATAAAGAAATAGGTCTTAGAGTTGAAGTAACATTATGTGAACCAGAATCTCTTCCAAGAAGTGAAGGTAAAGCTGTTAGAGTAATTGATAATAGAAATTTTAACTAGAGGGATAAAATGAGTGTTAAACAAATTTCAATATTTATAGAAAATAAGGAAGGACGCATTAAAAAAGCTATTAATACCTTATCTAAAGCTAATATAAATATTAGAGCTCTTTCAATAGCTGATACAAGTAAATATGGAATTTTAAGATTAATTGTATCTGATAATAAAAAAGCAATAAAAGCACTTGAAAATGATGGTTTTATTGTTAAAGAAAATGAAGTAGTTATTGTTGAAGTTCCAGATGAACCAAATGGTCTAAACTCAGCACTTGAAATATTAGATAAAGAAAAAATTAATGTAGAGTATATGTATGCTTTTATAAGCAATAAAAGTGATCAAGCTATTGTTGTAATGAGATTTGACAATATTGAAAATGGTAAAAGCCTTTTAAAAGCACACAATGCTAAACTATTAAGTAGTGAAGATATTAAAGAATTATAAACTTTAATCTTCTTCAATTAATTCTATTTCAATATCTTCATCAGTAAAAAAATAAGAATCTCCTTTTGCTTTAAGAGGTTTCAAATGATTTAATATTTCATTAGATTCAAGTAAATACATTAAATCATTATAAAAAATATTCCATTCATCTTGATCATCACTATTGCAAAAAGAATTGTAAATTCTCAAATCTGATGGAATTTCTGACCAATTAATACCATTCCAATATTCTTGATTTATAATATTACCTTCATCATCAAAATCTATAGCCATTTGAACTACTAATTCTTTATTAGCATATCTTTTTGATAATTTAAATTCTGGCATAATACCATTTTTTAAAAAGAAAAGCTAGAATTCTTTTAATAATTTAGCTATATCTTCTTTTGTATAACCTAGACGAATAAATAAACTTTTAATTTTATCAGCATCATTAAATTTTGAAATTGTTCTCCATTTTTTAAAATCATTATTAATAATACTATTAATTAATAGTTGTATAGTTATAAGGTCATCACTATCTATAGCGACAAAAACATCTTTGTCATTAAAATGATTTCCTGGATCAATTAAAGTTAGGTTTCCATCTTTATCTTTTCTTATAATAGCATTTTCTATTTCATATGCCACAGTATCACCTTTTTTATTTAACAGCATTAAATCCATTTTCAATAGCTTTAATATTTAACTCATGAAATTTAGGATTTAAGTTATTTTTCATAGATTCAATTACTGATTCTTTAGATAATGGGAAATTATCATCAGTTACAATAGCTCCTAAAAGAACCATATTTAAAGATACAATGTTTCCCGCGTCAATAGCTAATTTATCTCCATCAATAGCATGAACATTATTAAAATTTTCTTTTAAAGTAGAAGTAATCTTATCAACTGAAGGATAAGATTTATCAGAGCTACTAAGTGAAGAAGGTATAATTGGAGTAGTATTAAATACAATCTTAGTATCTTTATGTGCTTTATTTAATCCTTTTACAACTTCAATAGGTTCAAATGAAAGTAACATATCTGCAGTATGATTTGGAATAATTGAACTATCATAATCGCCGATTCTAAGTTCCGTAGAAACAGATCCTTCTCTTTGACTCATTCCATGAATTTCACTCATAGTAACTTTTAAACCTTGATTCATTGCAGCTTCACCAATAATAACAGAGGTTTTTATAATCCCTTGGCCTCCAACACCACATATATAAATATTATAATTTTCATTAGACATATTAAACCTCCTATCTTTTTAAAGCTCCATATTTACAGACTTGCATACATAAACCACATCCATCACATGCAGTAGAGTCAATTACAATTTTATTATTTTGTAGTGAAATAGCTGGACATGCAAGTTCATTAACACATTTATTACAAAGATTACATTTATTCTCATCAATTGTTATAGGAGGTTTATGAACCAATCCTTTAATTAAAGTACATGGATATTTAGATATTATTACAGATACTCCTTCATGTTCAAAAGCTTGTTTATAAGTATCAATAGTTTGTTCTAAATTCATAGGATTTATAACTTTAACAAAATCACATCCTGTAGCTAAAGCTATTTTTCTAATAGAAATTTCTGGTGCAACATCCCCCATACCATCAATAGGCATTCCTGGATTTGGTTGACCTCCAGTCATAGCTGTAATTCTATTATCTAAAACTGTTACAATGAAATTTTGTTTATTATGAACTGCATTAACAAGTGGAGCTATTCCACTATGGAAAAATGTAGAATCTCCAATAAAGCTAACTACTTTTTGATTAGTTGCAACAGAAAATCCTCCACCATCACCAATACTTGAACCCATAGATAATAAGTAATCAGCTGTTTCATAGGGAGGATTAATACCTAAAGTATAACAACCAATATCTGATGCAAAGATAACATCGTCATTTTTTAACCTTAAATCATCCATAGCTTTTCTAACTGCATAAAACATTGACCTATGAGGACAACCAGCACATAAAACAGGAGCTCTATTTGGAACCTCATTAATTAAATCTTTTAAACTTTGAGAGTAATTTTCATCATAATTCTCTTTAGAATAATTTAAAATTTTATTAAAACCTTCTTTAACAATATCTTGATTAAATTCATGAAACATTGGAAATGTTTTATCTATTTTCCCATAAACTGGAATATTTAAACCATATTCTCCAATAACAGCTAGTACTTCTTTTTCCATTATTGGATCAACTTCTTCTACAACAAATATTCCTTCTAAATCTTTAATAAATTCATAAACTTGTTTTTTAGGAAATGGATATGAAAATCCAATTTTTAATAAAGATAAATCAATTCCGTCTTTATTTACAGTATCATATGCATAATTAAAAGCACTACTTGAAGATATAACTCCTAATTTATTTTTAGAGTTTAAATTGATATTATATTCTGATTTATTTGAAACATCATTGATTTTTTCTATTTTATCCCATAATCGCTCATGCATAGATAAAGCAAATGCTGGAACTGGTACATATTGACTTGGGTTTTTTTTAAAAATACCTTTCTTCCAATGAGTATCAGATGAAGATTTATCTATTTCTTTAATATTCCCTAATTCTACAATTCCCCTCATATGAGAAATCCTAGTAGTGGTTCTTATTATAACAGGAAGTTCAAATTGTTCAGATAAATCAAAGGCATAAACCATCATATCTTTAAGTTCTTGGCAATTTGAAGGCTCAAGAAGTGGTAAATTAGCCAGTCTTGCAAAATGTCTAGTATCTTGTTCATTTTGAGAAGAAAATACAGACGGATCATCAGCAACTAAAATAACCATTCCTCCACGAACTCCAGAATACGCAGTAGTCATAAAAGAATCACTAGCCACATTTAAACCTACATGTTTCATAAAAGTGAAAGATCTTAATCCAGAAGCAGCTGCTGTAGCTGCAACTTCCATAGCTACTTTTTCATTTGTTGAAAATTCAAAGTATATGCCAGCATCTTTGGCTAAAACAGATAACACATTTCCTATTTCAGATGAAGGAGTACCAGGATAAGTTGCTGCTACTGAAACCCCTGCTTCAATAGCTCCTCTAACTGCTGCCTCATTACCTAATAAAAATTGCTTATCTCCTTTTTTACCAGTAACTATTTCTTTTAAATTCATTATTATTTCCTCATTTATGTATTAAAAAAACAAAATAATTATTATTTTTTTAAAAAAAGTGGGACTTTTAAAATATCTTTATTAGAATATTATAAAAACCTACCTACTTATCATTAAAAAATATGTTTAACAATGTTTAAAAATTTTACTAAAAATTAAGTTTTATTTCCTAAATTGTATCTTGTAAAAAAAAATTAAAAAAAAAATTAAGAGAAAATTAATTCTCTTAAGCATTTACAGTTACAACATTAGATGTTGAAAAACCATTCCAATAAACAGTAGCAATATAACTACCAGGGTCTAAATTAATATTCAAATAAGCTAAACCCTCGGAATTTGTCAATTTTTCATAAATTATCCCATGAATATTAATAGTTATTTTTTGCCCCTCATAAGGATTACCTTGATTATCTAAAATCTTTACAGTAAATGGAACTCTATTGTTACTATCAATTACAACATCATTTGATATTATAGTTTTAAGAACTTCAATATTATTACTTATCTTTAAACCAGTTGAAGGATGAGTAGCAGTTATAATATACTTATTTGGATATAAATTAATAGATAAATAAGCATATCCATGAGAATCTGTTTGTTTAGTATATATAACTCCATTTATATTAAATTCTACATTTTCACCAGCTGAAGGATTACCTTGATGATCTAAGACTTTAACAGCATATTTAGACTCATTTTTATAATATTTAATTAAGTCATGACCTTCAATATTACTTAATACTTCAACAAGAACAGAAACAGTAATAGGATCATAATCTTCATTTCCTAAAAATGAAATTGATGCTTTGTAAATTCCAGGAAGAAGATTGATAGCAATACTACAACTACCGTTTAAATCAGTGATTCTATAATATGTATTGCCATTAATAGTAAAACTAATATTTAAACCCTCAATAGGATTGCCAAGTAAATCTGTAACATATGCATATAAACGAGTGCCGTTTTTGTGATACATAATAATGTCTTCAACAGATAAAACAATGTCTTTATTATCAATAACAAAATCTGTATTGTTACTTACACTATTATAATTTTTATCCCCATTATAAACTCCTTTAACAATATAATTTCCATTTGAAAGTCCATTATAAGTAATAGATCCAATACCATTATTTAATGTAATATTTCTTTCATCACCATTAATATTAATAGTAACAATACCACTTGCATCATTTGTTAGTGATGCAAAGATAACTACATCATTACCTGAAACTACAGCATTTAAATTTAAAGTAGTATTAGATTTTAAGATTGTAAACTTAGAAGAATTACTACTAGAGTTAAATTTGATATCTCCTAGATAAAATGCTTCAATAGTGTATTCTTTTGCATCTAAATGTAAAAGAGATAAAGTTCCTTTACCATTTAATAAGTTAACCACATAAGAAATACCATCAACAATTACATTTAGACTACCTGTAGATTTAGTGTTTAAATAGAAGTTAATAATAGCTTCACGATTATCAGTAACTATAACATCAATAATTAAATCAGTATTTGCTTTATATACAGTGAAATTAACAGAAGTTTTAGAAGCATAATAATTATTATCCCCATCATAAGTTACATTAACAGTTAAATTTCCAGGAATCCCTTCATCACCTGTCCAGACATATGTTCCATTGACAACATAGGCTAATCTTGAATCACCATCACTGAAAGAAATAAAAACCCATCCAGAAATAGGCCTACCTTCCTCATCAGTAAAGTTAATGTAGACATTCAATGTTTCACCATAAATAATACCGGAAACTGTGACATTTAAGAATGTTTGTGATTTATAAACTGTAAAATTAGTAGAGTTATTAGAACCATAATAATATTCTGTGCCATTATAACTTACACTAACATTATAATCACTAGCATTTAATTTAATATCATTAATAACTAAGATTCCTTCAACAACTTCTTTTATAATAGAAATACCATTGCTAAATGTAATATTTACTAAACCATTTAATCCTTCACCATTAGAATCTTTTAAAGTAATAATAATGTTTAAAATATCCCCATAAATAATGTCAGAAACTTTAATAGTTAAATTAGTGTTTAATTTAGCAATTTCAAAAGTAGTTGAATTTAAAATGCTGTTATAATTTTTATCCCCTGTATAATTTGCATTTAATATATAATTACCTGGATTTAAGTTATAAAAAGTAGTTTGACCTCTACCATTAACTAAAACAATAGTTTCTTCACTTCCATTAATATCAATAGTTACATTTCCAGTAGCAGCATGATGTGTAGTTACTATAACAATAACATTTCCTTCCTGAATATTAAGAACTATATTTAAATTAGTGTTTGATTTATTTACAGTGAAGTTAGAGCTATTAGTTGTTGGATTAAAGTTATTATTACCATAATACTTTGCATAAACAGTATAATTATTAGCATCTAATTTTTCAACAATTAAAACATTAACAGAACCAGATAATTGAACAGTGTAATTACGGCCTCCAATAGTAACATTTAAAAACCCAGTAGCTTTTGGATTTGTATAGAAAGTAATAACCGCATCTCTATCTTCATTAACTTCTACGTTAATGATTAAAGTACTATTTTTCATTAAAACAGTGAAATTAGCAGAATCTTTTGAAGAATCAAAATAATAATTACCATCATAAGTAGCAGTAATTGTATAATTTCCTGCATCTAAATTAGGTCCAAGTATACTAGCTTCACCACCAACAACATTAACTAATTCAGAATAACCATTACTAAATGTAATATTAACTAAACCATCAATACCAGTACCATATATATTTTTTAAAGAAATTCCAATCAAAAGAATATCATCATAAGTTATATTCATAATTGTGATATTTAAAGTAGTAGATAATCTAGTTACATTGAAATTTGTGGAATTAAAAGCTTCATTATAATTTTTATCACCAATATAATGAGCATGAGCAGTGTATGTGCCTTCCCCTAAATCCTCATAAATAGCAGAACCAGTACCCATATTTAAAGTTATATTTTTCTTATTACCATTAATATCAATAGTAACAATACCAGTAGCTTTACTATCAGTAATAACACTAATAACAATATTTCCTGTTTTAAGAACTTCCATAAATAAGAATGTATCTGATTTTTGAATAGTGAAAGTTGTACTATTTCTACTAGAGTTGAAATTATTATCTCCACTATATACAACATCAATTTGATAATCATCAGCATCTAAATTTGAAAGATATAAAACACCTACACCATTAATTAAATTCACACTGCGATTTTCCCCATTAATAGTTACATTAAGAGTTCCAGTAGATTCAGAATTAGTATAGAAAGTAATGATTGCATCACGATCTTTAATAAATGTAGTTATTGTTAAATCAGTATTAGCTTTAAAGACAGTGAAATTAACTGTACAATTAGCATCTTCATAATAATTATTTCCTTTATAAGAAACATTAAGAATATAATAACCTGCATTTAAATCATAAATATCAAAATTAGCAGTACCATTTATTACATTAATCCCATTTCCATCATAATTATCTAAAACTGTTATTCCATCAATAACCTGGAGAATACGAATTATTCCATTATTTAAAGTTACATTAACCAATCCATTTAATCCTACACCATTAGAATCTTTCAATGAAATAATAACATGTACTATATCCCCATATACAATATTTTCCACTGTAATATTTAAAACAGTAGCTAATTTCAAAATAGTGAAATTAGTTGAATTAAAAGCAGATTTAGAGTTTAAATCACCATTATATGTAACATTAACTGTATAATAACCTGCAATTAAATTAAGATAAGTTGTAGTAGCCACACCATCAATTAAAGTAATATTTCTTTTATATCCACCAACATCTATAGTAACATTACCAGTTGCTCCATTATTAACAGAAACAATAATAGTAACATTACCATTATCACGAATAATAGTTTCAATATTCAAAACTGTATCAGTTTTGTTAATAGTAAAGTTTTGAGAATTACTTACATTATTAAAATTAATATCTCCAGGATAATATGCAAAAATAGTATAATTACCTGCATTCAATGATGGAACATATAATGAAGCAATACCATTGACTAAAGTTACATTTTCTGTTTTCCCATTAATAGAAATAGTAACATTACCTGTAGCTTTAGAACTAGTTGTAACAGTAATAGCTACTTCATTTTGATTTGAAATAATATGATTAATCTGTAAATCTGTATCTAATTTAAAAACTGTGAAATTAACTGAAGCATTTGATGCAAAGTTATATTCATCACCAGCAAATGTAGCCTTTACATTGAAATTACCAGCAGTTCCCCCAGATCCTGTCCAAACATATAATCCATTAACAACACTTATTAATTCACTATATCCATTACTAAATGTTAAATTAACAATACCTGATAATGAACCACCTAGTACATCTTTTAAAGTTACAATAACAGTTAAATAATCCCCATAAGTAATATTTTCAACATTTAATTCTAAAATAGAATCTCTTTTTTCTAAAGTGAATTGTGTTTGATTTGAAACATTGTTATAATTATCATCACCATTGTAAGTACCATTAACAGTGTAAGTACCTACAGGTAAATTATTGAAAATAGCTGAACCTTTACCTCCAATTAATGTAACATTTCTTTCATATCCATTAATTTTAATTATAACATAACCTGTAGCATCACTTTCACTACTTACAAATACAATAACATCACTTGCAGTAACTACATGAGCTTCTAAATTCAAAAAAGGATTAGACTTTAAAACAGTAAAGTTAAGTGTAGCAACATTAGGATTAAAGTTATTATCTCCTAAGTATTTAGCATAAATTGTATAATTTCCAGCATTCAAACGAGGAATAGTTAAAACACCTCTTCCCTCATTTATAGTTACATTATAATCAATACCATCAACAGTAACTGTGATATTACCAGTTGCTTTTGAATCAGTGTATAAATTAATAGCTACATCACGATATTCACTAACACCTACATCAATGATTAGTTCTGTATCTGCTTTATAAACTGTAAAATTAACAAAATCATAGCTTCCATAATAGTTAGTATTATTTACAAAAATAGCAGTGATATTATAATTACCTGCAAGCATACTACTATTAGTTAAGACATATAATCCATTTATAACATTTACAGTTTGAGTAACACCATTACTGAAAACAATTTGAAGTTGACCATTAATATTATTGTCTTTGGAATCTTTTAAAGTTATATTAGCTATAAAATTTTCTCCAAAAATAATATCAGATGCAGAAATATTTACAATAGCTAATTCTTTATAAACTATAAAACTACCATTAGTTTTAGAAGCAAAATAATAAGTATTACCTTCAAAAGATCCATTAAAATTATAATTTCCTGCATTAAATCCAGCTAGATTTAAAGTTAAAAATCCATTTACAACAGAATAATTCTTAGCTTCATAATTATCAATGCTTAAATAAACAAGTCCAGAAATATTACGTCCTTTAATATCTGTTAAATAAATATTAACAACTAAATTATCACCATAAACAATATTCTCAATTTCAATATTAAGAGTAGAATTTTGAATATCTACAGTTAAAATTCCAGTATTAATGATTAAATCAATAGCTCCTAAATAATCAGCACTAACAATAAATGTTCCAATATTATTTATAATATAATTAGCAAAGAAAACACCATCATTATAATTATTAGTTGTGACATTTGTAACATTACCAATTTTAAAAATCAATGCATTATCAACTATTACATTACCCATATCATCTGTTATAACTCCAGTTAAATTAACAGAATCCATATAATCAACAATAACAGTATCATTATTTAAAATTGTGATATTAACAGTGCTAGTAATTAAACCAGTATTTAAAATCTTTTCAATTCCATCAGATAGCATTGTATTATTAAATAAATATAATGTTCCTGCATTATCAACGAATATAGATTCACCTGTAAAATTAGAATTATTTAAAGACAAATAAGCATCTTTTTCATTATAAATAGCTTTTCCAGTGATTGCATCATTATTTATAAATTTATTACCATTTATATCTAAATCTCCTAAATTATAAATACTTCCACCATTTTTTATAGCAGAATTATCTTCAAAAATATTCATACCTATTATGTAAAGTTCACCACCAACATCTGCATATATTACACCAGCTTCATTAGCTGAGTTGTTATTGAATACATTGCCTCCTGAGATAATGAAATTTAAACCACCCCAATTATAAATAACTCCCCCATAACCAAGAGCAGTATTATTATTAAATGTATTACTTCCATCAACTAAAACATTGTGAGCATTATCATTGAAAATAGCTCCAGCAGAACCATCAGCATGATTAAAGGAAATATCATTAAAACCAATAATAGTCAAACCATTACCAGTTGTATACATCATACCTCCTTCAACTACAGCTATGTTATAATTTAAGGTGTTTTTACCAATAATAGTGAAATTTATACCTCCCTGATTATAAATAGCTCCAGCATAATCACCAGCAGCATTATGATTAAAAGTATTATTACCTGAAATAGTGAAATTTACACCACCCCAACTGTAAATAGCTCCAGCAGATTCACCAGCAATATTGTAATTAAATGTATTATTTCCATAAATTAATACATAATTTCCATTATCATTGAAAATAGCTCCAGCAGAACCACCAGCTTCATTGAATGATATATCATTAAAACCAATAATAGTTAAATTATTACCAGTTGTATACATCATACCTCCTTCAACTTCAGCCATATTATAATTAAATACATTGTGCCCAGAAATAGTGAAATTTAATCCACCCCAATTATAAATAGCTCCAGCAGATTCACCAGCAGTATTGTTATTAAATGTATTATCCCCTATAATTAATACATTATTAGCATTATCAATGAAAATAGCTCCAGCAGAACCATCAGCATGATTAAAGGAAATATCATTAGATCCAGTAATAGTAAATTCACTACCAGTTGTATACATCATACCTCCTTCAATACCTGCTTCATTATATCTTAAAATGTTTTCACCAGATATAATTAAATATGCTCCATTTAAGTTGTAAATAGCTCCTGCATATTCATCAGCAAAGTTATATTCAATAATATTAGATCCTAAAATGGTTACATTATTACCATCATCATTATATAATGATCCACCAGTATTAGCACTATTATAAGCTATATAATTAGTTCCATTAATTAAAAGGTGATGGCCATATTCATTTTGAATAGCTCCACCATAATCTGCAAAGTTGAAAGTAAATGAGTTATTATTATTTATTGTGAAATATACTCCACCATAATTATAAATAACACCACCATATCTACTTGCTGAATTATTATTAAAGATATTATTCCCATCTATAGTGAAATTATGAGAATCAACATTAGAAATAACTCCTCCACGACCATCAAGAGAAGTATTATTTTCAAAAATATTATCTCCAATAATTAAGAAGTGATTTGAATAATCATTATAAATAACACCACCATCTTTACCTGCAGAATTATTATAAAATGTATTTTCCCCAGATATAGTTAAGTTATCTCCATCATTATTGTAAATAACACCACCATGTCTTTCTGCAGTGTTATTTATAAATGTGTTATTTCCATTTATAACTACCATTTCAATAAAATTAGCTATTACACCACCACTTCTTCCTGCAGAATTATTTATAAAGTAATTTCCACCAGTGATTTTAAAGTTATCAGCACCATTATAAATAACACCACCAAAATTCTCAGCATGATTAGCTATGAATGAATTTGAACCATTAATTAAGAAGTCAGTTGTCCTATAAGTGTAAATAACACCACCTTCATAAGCAATATTACCTTCAAATAGATTAGAACCATTAATAGTAAAATTTTCACTATCAATAATCTTTATTATACCTTCACTTGCAACTATATTATTTGAAAATGTATTATGTCCATTAATTAAAATAGAGCTAGAATCAATGAAATAAATTATACCTTCACTTTTAGAGCTTGCAATAGCTTTATTTCCTGAAATATTATTTGAACCATTAATAATAAATCTATTACTGTATTCAATAAAAATAGCTGCACCATATAAACTTGCTATGTTGTTTATTAATGAATTATTACCTTCAATAAGTATTTCACAATTAGAGATATCTATTGCTCCACCTTGACGAATAGCATAATTACTATCAAAAATATTAGAACCATTAATTGTTAATCCATCACCAGCTACTAAATAAATAGCTCCACCATAGCTTGCATTATTTGCTAAAAATATATTATTTCCATTTATAGTTACTTTTAAAGGAGTTATACTATTATCTAAAAGATAAAATACACCACCATAATTTTGCACAGAATTATATCTAAATTCATTAGATCCAGAAATTAATATATTTCCTCCATTCGAATTTAAAACTCCTCCATTGTTTCCTGCTTTATTATATTCAAATATGTTACTTCCAGATATTTCAAAATTAGCTACATTATGATTGATTATTACTCCGCCAGAACTTGGTGCATAGTTATTTCTAAAAATATTTGATCCATTAATTTTGAAATTGTTTCCTTCATTATATATTACGCCTGCAGAATCAGTAGAACTAATATTTTCAAAAAGATTAGAACCATTTATTGTGAAATTTTCTGCAAAATTTTCTATTACACTTCCTGTTGGAATAGTAAGGTTAATAAAGCTATTATTTCCACTTATAGTTAAATTATTTGCAGTTTCTTTGTTGTAAATTAATCCTAATGTATTATTAATAAAATTATTTGAACCATTAATTGTAAAGTTAGGTGCTTCATTATATATAATCAATAAGTCATAATCCCTGATTGTGTTTGAACCATTGATTAAGAAGTTAGAACCTAAGTTATAAATTAAATAGGAAGGTAAAACACCCATATAATTATTTGAAAGATTGTTATTACCACTTATAATAAAATAATCTCCTCCATTATAAATAAAAGCAAAATTATCCCCAAAATTATATGTAATTGTATTATTACCAGTCATTCCAGAATTAGAACCTGTATTATAAAAGAAAAATCCATCTTCAGCTCCTACACCATGTGCATAATTATTAATAATTGTATTATTATAATTTATAGTAAATCCATCACCAACATTATAAATAAAGCTACCTTGTTTAGCAGTGTTATTTGTTATGAAATTTGAGCCATTAATATTAAAGCTAGAACCTAAATTATAGAAAACACCTGTGAAATTTACTGAATTGTTTTTAATAGTATTTGATCCATCTATTAAAATACTACCAGTATTATAAAAAATACCAAAATGAGCAGAATGATTTGTAAATGAATTATTTCCGTGAATTTCAAAATTTAATCCTGTATTAAAAATAACCCCTCCATATTCAATGAAAATACCTCCTGCAATATACTTAGTATAATATGCTTTGTTATCTGAGAATTTGTTAGTCCCATTAATTACAAAATTATTTCCTGTGTTATAAATAACCTCTCCATAAATATAATAAGTTTTAAAATATGTATCAGTTTTAGCACATATAGAATTATTTATAAATTGATTATAACCTTCAATAGTAAAATAATCAGCAGTATTATAAATAACCCCTCCAGTAAGATAATGAGGATTCCATTGAGCTGCCTGGTTATAAAAATAATTATTTATAAAAGTATTATTTCCACTAATTGTAAAATACATTCCCTCATTGAAAATAACTCCACCATATTTATACGCGCTACCTACTGAAAACAAAGAATTATTTTCAATAATATTAGAACCATTTATTGTTAAATTTAAGCAACCATTGAATATTAAACTTCCACTAGTTACAGCTGAATTATTTATAAAAATATTTGAACCATTTATTAATAAATTAGTTCCTAAAGGTGTTTCTCCCCATCCTTTATGAGTATAAAAAACACCTCCAGATCCAGAAACTGAATTATGTGAAAAATTATTATTTCCATTAACTGTGAAATATCGACCAGTATGATATGTAACTCCTCCAGAGTTAGCAGTATTATAAGCGAATTGGTTTGTTCCATTAATTATAATATTTGCAGCAATTCCATTATTATAAAAAACACCTCCAGAACTTGCCCTATTATAATAAAAATAATTCATATCATCTATTGAACTTAATCCCTGATTAAAAATAACTCCTCCTGAAGAAGCATAATTATTAGTAAAGGTATTGGATCCATAAATATAAAGTGAAGAACCCCCACCATTATAAATAACTCCTCCATTAGTAGCAGAATTATTATAAAAATAATTACTCGTATCTATCGAAAGCGTACCATAATTATAAATAGCTCCCCCAAGAGTAGCAGAATTATTATAAAAATAATTACTTGTATCTATTGAAAGCGTACCATAATTATAAATAACTCCTCCATTAGTAGCAGAATTATTAGTAAATATATTGAAACTTCCGATTAAAATTGAAGCTATAGCTGAATTATAAAGAAATCCTCCCAGTTTAGAGCCAGCAGAAGAATTTATAAAATTATTACTAACAATGTTATTTTCTAAAATAATTGCATTATGCCCATTATTATAAATAGCTCCACCATGATAATTAGCAGCATTTACTCCTTTTATATTATTATAATTAATATTTGTATTATTTATTATAAAATAATCTCCTGTATTATAAATAGCCCCACCATAAACTGTAGGAGAAGTATGTGTTGTGTTAAAATCATTTATTGAAATAAAATTTTCAGAGATTTTAGAATCATATAATTTAAAATTATCCCCCTCATTATAAATAGCCCCACCATATACATAATACCTATTTATATTGCTAATATTGAATTTAATTGAGTTATTAAATACTGTTGAATTGTTTATTGTGAAATTTCTACCAGAATTATAAATAGCTCCACCATATGTGTAAATATTATTTAAGGATAATTCATTATTTATATATATAAAATTATTAATGATTTTTGAGTTATTTAATATGAAATTTTCCCCATTATAATAGATAGCTCCACCATAACAATAGCTATTTGTTGTTTTATTAAAAGCATACATTTTTATTGAATTATTACTTATTATAGAATTACTTATTTCTAAGGTTCCATTATTATTATAAATAGCCCCACCCCTCATATTACTATCAGAGCTAAGAGAATTATTAATTATTGTTGAATTAATTATAATTAAATTAGATGATGGAGAATAAATAGCCCCTCCATATAAAGTTGAAAATCCATTTTTTAAAGTCATATTTTCAAGTATGAAGTTATTAGACCCAATTACATTAAAGATTCTTCCAGTATGAAGTCCATCAATTATTCCGTTTTTAATTGTAAGATTTTTATTTACAACAACACCATCAATTAAAGGAAGATCTAAAATAGTATGATATGTAACTGTTTTACCTTCTAAATCAAGGACAAAATCGTTTTGACCATTTTCATTAATAGTTTCATTTAACCATGTGAAAGTATCAAATGTATCATGATAATAAGCAGTATTTAAAAGAATTTCGTTCCAGTAAATTGATATTGCTAAAACATCACCAGTTAAAGTAGTATTTAGCGGCATATTAGCATAATCTTGAGCTATAAACTCTTTAAAAAATCCATCAGACATGTTAAGACTAGATTGTAAACTAGGTAAAAGGTTAATATTAAAGATATTTCCATTATTAAAAGCCATTTCAAGATGATAATCTAAATTATCACCTATATTTAAACTATGATTTGGTGAATCTATATTAACTTTTAAAATAATGTAATTTGTACGAGTAATTGTACCAACTAATAATGAGCTAAAATTAGGATTATTTGATCCCCAAAAATTATTAGATACATTCATAGTCCCACTAGGTTTATAGACTTCTTTTCCTGATGCTGCAGTATTATTATAAAAAATAGAATAAGAAGCAGTTAAACTACCAACGTTGTTATAAATTACACCTCCCCTATTACTATTTCCTTTTGCAGCATTATTTATGAAGACACTACTATAAATAGAAAAATAATAAGCTTGATTATAAATTACGCCACCATAAGCACTAGAAATAGCACCAACAGAATTATTTGTAAAATAACTATTATTTATACTAAAATAAGAACCTTCATTATAAATAACTCCTCCTTGAGCATATGTGCCACTAGCAGTTGCAGAATTATTTGTAAAATAAGTATTATTTATACTAAAATAAGAACCAGTATTATAAATAGCTCCACCTTGAGCATTTGAATCATTATTTACTGCATTATTTATTAAATAGCTATCAATTAATTTTACATTATTTCCAGTATTATAAATAGCTCCACCTTGGTTTGAATAAGCATTAATTAATGTAATGTTTTTAAGTGTAATGTCATTAGCAGTTATATTAAAGATTCTTACTAGATTTTGTCCGTTAATCGTATGGCCATTACCATTAATTGTAATTCCTGTTTTATTTATTACTATAGTATTTTCTCCAGATTTATAAGAAATATTATTTGATAAGACTATTTCTTCATTTTCACTTGCTTCATCAATTGCTTTTTGAAGAGATGTGAAATTATTTCCCGAAAGAATACTATTTACTCCAAAGTCATTATTGACTATGTCTTTATTATTTAAATCACCAATAACTATTTCATCACTAGCTGAAATACTAGAAATTGAAATAAATATTGAAAATAAAAATATACCAA